>JBBIMS010000081.1:818-4848 GCA_037444285.1 Candidatus Aminicenantota bacterium
ATCCAGTCCCTTGCCTACAATTACCGTCTTGAAATCTCAAAGTTCACTCCAAAACCAGAAGTTCAAAAGGATCTCTACATAGAGTGGCCATTTTCCATAAGCATGACAGGAAATTATCATGACTTTGGATACTTTCTTGATCATTTGAGCAGGTATAAAAAAATCTTTAATGTGGACAACATTGTAATCTCAGCCCTCTCGAGACAGAGCGCCCTTAGAAGCATAAGCATAACATGGGATGCCATTACTTACATTGGTCAGGAAAAACCTCCTGCACCACCTCCACAAAGAAGGGCAAGACCTGCAAGGGGAGAAACTGAAAAGTTGGAGGGTATATAATGAGGAAAATTTTTATTTTAATTTTATTTTCAATTTTTTGTATTTCAATACTGACTTCTCAACAACCAGCTCCAAAGAGTGGAGAACAGAAAGTTGCAGAAGATGAGAACCCCCCTGGAGATTATGTCTATAACCCTGCAGGAAGAAGGGATCCCTTTATTGACCTTCTTGCTGGAGAGAAAAGAGAGAAGACCCCTGGAGTAACAGGAGAGCAAGCTCTTCTTATAGGAGAGCTTGAACTGGTAGGAATATCCTGTGATGAAGCAGGTCAATGCTGGGCAACCTTAGTGGGTCCAGATGGAATGCCTTATTTTTTGAGGAAAGGGGATAGACTTTTTGACGGATATGTATTATCCATAGATATGAATAAAGTGGTTTTCAGAAGAGAGTTGAGAAGGCCAGGATTACTAAGAAATTATGAGGATATAGTTAAAAAATTAAGCCCTGAAGAGGAGGGAAAATGAAAAAGATTTGTTTTCTATTCCTTGTAATTTTCTTGCTTTCTTTTTCCATTCAGGGAGAACAAAAAGAAAATGTAAACATTAACAAAGTTGTTTTTGACAATCAGAATGACAAGACAGTTTTCATCTTCAAGACTTCCTCTTTTATTCCTCTTCCTCCAATCTACAATGATCCATCTGACATCCTTCTTGTAAAGATGGAACTCAACCAGGCGAGCATAAAGGACATACCGAGAGAATATAATGTTAAATCTTCTGTGGTAAAAAAACTTGTCCTCCAGCAGAGAGAGAAAGGAGTTCTTGCAAATTTCTTTCTTGCAAAACCAGTTCCTTACAGAGTTTATTCAGAAAAGGAGGAGCTCTTTGTGAATTTCTACAATCCTGAATCTGTTCCTTCTGCAAAGTCTGCCAGCTCCCCCCCTCAGGCAGTCTCAGAGCAGACAACCTCCCCTCCAAAGGAAGAAAAGCCTCTCATAACAACCCAAGTCAGAGACTTAAAGGTTAATCAATTTGAAGGGGGTCTCGAGGTTCTTGTAATTGGTGAAAATCTTAACAAGTTTGAAGATTTCATCCTTGAAAACCCCAACAGAATAGTTATTGACCTTGTTGATGCAAAAAATCTTTGTATGAAAGGTGTTTTTCCAGTAAAGGGTAGCACAATAGTTAAGTCAGTGAGAGTTGCACAGAATAGAACATCTCCCTATGTGACAAGAGTTGTAATTGATGTGATAGGGAAAATTCCTGAATACAATGTGAAAAGTGTTGCTGATGGAATCCTTGTTACAGTATCCTCCTTGAAACCACCTGCTCCTAAGGCTGTTACAGAAGTTCCTAAAAAAGAAGAAAAGGTAACTCCTACGGAAACCAAGATAACGCCTGTTGAAAAGAAGGAAGAGAAAGTGGAAGTTCCGAAGGCTCCTGCATCTCCTAAGGTTGAGCAGGAGAAACCTAAGGAAGAAAAGGCAAAAGAGCCAAAGCCCGAGGAGAAACCTAAGGAAGAACCGAAAAAACCTGCCCAGGAACTTTTTCAGCCAAAGGTTATAACTGAAGAAGGAAAGGTTTACAGAGGAGAGAAGTTCACATTCAGGTTTAAAGATGCTGACATAAGGGATTTCCTTAAGTTTGTTGCCACTGTAGCTAAAATTAACATAATAATTGATCCTGGAGTAACAGGAAGGGTTACCTGTGAACTTACCTCTATACCATGGGATCAGGCTCTTGACCTAATTCTGAAGACTAACGGACTGGGCTCTGTAATGGAGGGCAATGTTTTGAGAATAGCTAAAATTGAGACCCTTACAAGAGAGCAAGAGGCAGCAAGAAAACTCAAGGAAGCTCAACAACTTGCTGGAGAGCTAAAAGTTATAACAAGAACTCTGAGTTATGCAAAGGCAAGAGCGGTTCAGCCAATTTTACAGAAACAGCTCTCCCAGAGGGGGGAAATAATAATTGATGAAAGGACGAACACTTTGATCATCTCAGATATACCCGATAAGGTTAGTGTAATTGATAAGCTCATTGAGACCCTTGATGCGGCAATTCCTCAGGTTTCTATTGAAGCAAGAATAGTTGAGATAAACACAAATTACACAAAGAATCTGGGTATTCAGTGGGGGTTCTTTGCAGCTGCTGATGCAGCATACGGTAACCAGACATCTCTGAGATTCCCCAATTCCATAGTTGTTGATGGCTCGGCCATAAAGGAGGGGGGATTACAAAATAATCCTCTTGATGGATATGCAGTTAATTTACCTGCTCCAGCTTTCTCCAGTGGTCTCGGGATTTCCCTTGGGAATGTGGTAGACACTTTCCGCCTCGATATTGCTCTAACAGCTCTTGAAACTTCTGGACAGGGAAAAATTCTTTCTGCACCAAAGATTTCAGCCCAGAATAATGAAACTGCAGAGATTCTTCAAGGAAGGCAGATTCCCGTTCAAACTGTGGCCAACAATACTGTTACAACAAGGTATGTAAATGCAGCCCTTGAACTCCATGTCACCCCTCAAATTACAGCAGAAGGGACAATAATAATGACAATTGAAATAAGGAATGATGCAGCAGATTTTGCTAATCTTGTCCAAGGAATACCGCCTATAATCACCCAGAGCGCTAAAACCACTGTTCTTGTGAAAGATGGAGGGACGGCAGTAATTGGAGGTATATATAGAATTGAAGATACTATAACAACAAATTCAGTTCCTGGCTTATCTAAAATTCCAATAATTGGGAATCTATTCAAAGGTTTTTCAAAGAATGTTCTCAATAAAGAACTCTTGATATTTATAACTCCAAGGATTATCAAAGGATAGGAGGTAAGATGGCAAAAAAGATAATTATTTTTGTATTGGCTGTCTTTTCATTCCTCCTTTTTAACTCCTGTAATGTCCTTGAAAATAAGACACGTTCAGCCTCTGTTCTTGTAATTCAATCAATTGTCGGTATACCAATGCCAAAAGGATCAGAAGATTCAACCGCCCTTGACTCTGACATTGTAATCAATCCACCCTCAGGAAAGTGTTATTATTTTATTGGAGATATTGCAAAGGTTACTTTTACAGCAAAACTTTTAAGCCCAGTAAGATCAGCTACTTTTTATAATGATATAAGAGTTTACAGGTACCGAGTTAGATATATAAGAACAGATGGAAGGAATGTAGAGGGAGTAGATGTTCCTTATTCCTATGAAGGGGCAATGGATGTTTATGTTCCAATAGATGGAACAGTTAGCTGGAGCTTTGACATAGTTAGAACCACAGCTAAGCAGGAGCCTCCTCTTATAAATTTGATCGAAACAAACAATGTTATTGAAGCGATAGCGATCGTTGATTTTTATGGAGAAGATATGGCTGGAAATAAAGTCACTGCGACAGGAAGGCTTTCTATTTATTTCAGGGATTGGTTGAATAGTGATTCGGATTGCCTTCAGTAAGGAGGTTTGATATGAAAAAATTGGCTATTCTTGTTCTTTTGATTCTTTTCTCCTTTGTTTCCTGTAAAAGAGATGAGGTGGTTGAACCTCCTGTAAGTGGTCCTTCGACATTGTCTTACATCCTTGAAGGTTGGGCAAATCCAACAACTGTTATAGTATCCACCCCTCCCAGTACCTCTCAGGTAAGAGTAAGACTTTATGATTTTACTGGTAGACCGATTTCAGGAAGTCCTATCTTCTTCGAAACACTCTGGACATATACCCTTGTCAAAGAGACTTACGATAAATATGGAACTTTAAC
>JBBIMS010000081.1:4881-7325 GCA_037444285.1 Candidatus Aminicenantota bacterium
TTTCTATGGATATTCTGCATATCGGGCTTACACAGATTCAAATGGATATGTGGATATAATTTACACAGGCCCCACTGCCGAAGAATACAACTCCCGGGTAGTATGGTCCTATAGTTATGGTCCCCCTGACAATAAATTAACAGATATTTATATGCTTTACATCAACTCATTTTATATAAGAGCTCGATGGGTTTCACCACCAAGTCAAAATATGTTTATTTATTGCGACATTCCAATTAGTTTAAAATAAAGTATGCCTTTAAAAATAGAGGAGCTTGAAAGAAAAGCGAAATTTAATCCAATTCCTCAGAATTTTTTCTACCTTGCAGAGGCTTACAAAGATGAGCTAAATTTTGAAAAGGCTCTTGAAGCATGTAACAAAGGTCTTGAAAAACAGCCTGATTCAATATCAGGTCAGATTCTTCTTGCTGAGATTTTATTGAAAATCGGTAGACTTGATGAATCTATAACTATTCTCAAAAACATCCTCAGTAGAGCTCCTGAAACCACCCGAGCTTACAGAATCCTTTACGAAGCCTGCATGCAGAAAAGGGACTTTCAAGGGGCAAAGGATGCTCTTGAAAAACTCTTTTTCTTCAACCCCTTTGACGAAGAAATTTCCCAGAAGCTGATGGAGATAAATAGAATCATAGAAAAAAAGGAAGTGCCAAAACCTTTAACTCTGCCAGAGGAAGAGCCTTTACTGGAGAGGGGAGAAGTGGAGACAAAAGAGGAGAAACCCGTTCATTCTCTTCCTGAAAGCCCTGTTTTCGAGGAGGCTGAAGAAGAGTTCGCAACAAAGAGAATTTCGCCAGAAGATGTTGCTACAATGGCAAGGGAAATAAAAGAAAAAGAAGAGGAAGAAGAAGCCTTTGTAACTCCAACAATGGCGGAGATATACTTAAAGCAGGGTCTCCTGGATAAAGCAATAGAAACCTATTACAAGTTGTATGAAATGAAAAAGGAGGAAGTTTTTCTGAGGAAAGCAAAGGAGCTTGAAGAGAGGGTGAGCAAATCCTCTTATTATTCAGCTTATGCCAGTTTGCTGGAGAAACTCCTTGAAAGGATTTCTCAGATTAAACAGAGCAGGTCATAAAAATGTTTGAATCTCATTTTAAAGCTTTAAAAGAAAAAATATCTTCTTCTACAGGAATTTTGATCATGGACTCTGATGGACTGACTGTTGAAAAAATAAACTGGGATGAGAAAGTTGACATTGAGCCTATTGCTGTTGAGATAGCATCATTTCTAAATCTTTTAAAGATAAATCCTGAGGTATCGAAATTTGGAACCTTGCAAGAGCTTGTTTTTTCTCACCAGGAATTTGTATTTCTTGTAAAGATTATAAACCAGAATTACTTCATTTTTTACGCAATGAGAAAAAATGGGAATTTAGGAAGAGCAAGATTCGAACTTGAGAAGATTAGATTCAGAATCAAAGGGGAACTTTAGCTTTTTTCCAAAATCGTTTAAAATTATATAATGTGGGCGATTAACTCAGGGGTAGAGTGCTACCTTCACACGGTAGAAGTCGCAGGTTCGAATCCTGCATCGCCCACCACTTTTAATTCTGGCTTTTAATGTCTGAGAAAATTAGCGGAACCATAGATAGAATAATATTTTTTAACCCATCTTCAGGATACACTGTTTTAAAAGTAAAAGATGAAAAATTAAAAAGGAGTGTGGTTGTTGTTGGACATTTCCCTGAGTTAGCCCTTGGCGAGTCAATTTCAATTGATGGAAGATGGGTAAAATCTGAGAAATGGGGTGAGCAATTCAAAGCAGAGAATTACCAGATTTTAACTCCCTCATCAATTTCAGGGTTGAGGAAATTCCTTTCTTCAGGACTTATAAAAGGGATTGGTCCTGAGCTTGCAAGAAGAATTGTGGATAGATTTGGAGATGGAACCCTTGAGATAATTTCTAAGGAACCAGAAAAATTAGCTGAGGTAGATGGAATAGGGGAGAAAAAAATCAGCTCAATTGTTGAATCCTGGAAAGAGCACAAGGAGAAGAGCCATGTTCTTATTAAGCTTCAAGAGTTTGGGTTGACTTTAAGGATGGCAATGAAAATATATAAAGAGTATGGAAACAATTCTTTAAAGGTGATAAAGGAGAATCCCTATCAGCTTGCTGATGATGTTTTTGGGATAGGTTTCAAGATTGCTGACAAAATCGCTCTGTCATCAGGAATCGACCCCAAATCCCCCCTTAGAATAAAGGCTTACATCCTTTACTTAATAAGCAGGGATGTTGAGGATGGTAATATTTTCTCTTTTTTAGATAGCATAGCTCAAAAAGCCATTAAAGAGCTTGAATTGGAAGATTTAGAAACTGTTTATTTTTTAATTGAAGAGCTTGCCAGGGAAGGAAAGATTGTGAAGGTAAATAATGGAGAAAGGGAAATTCTTTATCTTCCTTTCTTCTTCAAGGCAGAGGTTGAG
>JBBIMS010000082.1:0-7114 GCA_037444285.1 Candidatus Aminicenantota bacterium
TCCGGATTCAAAAACATATTTCTCTTTTCCATCGGAACCAAAGAGCCTCACATCTCTTATAACAATTTCCTGAGATCCCCATCTCCCTTCCCTCTGTTCTGTGGGAGGGACAACTTTATGAGCTTCCATGAATCTCTTCTCCTCTTTTGAAAGAACATCCTGAAGGTATGCATCAACAACTTTTTTTGGATCCCCTTTAATCTGAATCTCTCCCTTTTTAAGCCATACAACCTCATCGCAAATGGATGTAACCGTATCAAGGGCATGACTTACAAATACAATTGTCTTCTTTTTCTTTTTAAAATCTGCTATTTTCTCAAGACATTTAGGGATAAAGGAAGCGTCTCCGACAGCAAGAACCTCATCAATCAAAAGGATGTCGGGATTAACATTTATTGCTACAGCAAATCCAAGTCTCATATACATTCCTGATGAGTATGTTTTTACCGGTTCATCGATGAAATCTTCAAGCTCAGCAAATTTAACAATCTCGTCAAATTTTTCACTTATCTCCTTTTTTGAAAGCCCAAGCATTATTCCATTTATAAAAACATTTTCCCTCCCTGAAATTTCAGGATGGAATCCAGCTCCAAGTTCAATAAGAGCTGATACTCTTCCCTTGACTTCAATTTTTCCCGAAGTTGGTTTTGTAATCCCTGCAATTAGTTTTAAAAGGGTGCTTTTTCCTGAGCCATTTGCTCCTATAATCCCCACTGTTTTCCCTTCTTCAATTGATAGATTAATGTTTTGCAATGCTGGAAAATAAAGGTCAGGGTTTAAATCTTTGAAAAGAGTTCCCTTTACTATTGCACTTTTCAAAGTTGCAAATCTGTGCCTCTGGGAAAATCTTTTGTAGACCTTCGAGACATTCTCAAGCCTTATAACTTCCATACTAAGCCTCTTCTACAACTGTATCCCTCAATCTGTCAAAGATGTAATATCCAATTGCAAAAATTGCCAATGAAAAAATGAATGTTACGGATATTTTTTTCCAGTGGGGGAGAGAGCCATAAAATAGTGAATAATGGTAGGATTCAACAATATGGGTCATTGGATTTAGAAGAAGGTAAATCTTTAAAAGAGGAGTTTTCTGGATTGCCGGGAAGGAGAAAGGATAAATTATTGGTGTGGAAAAAAACCATAGAGTGATCAAATTTGCAATAATATTTTGAAGATCTTTGAAAAGAACAGAAAGGGGAGCAACTATTAAAGAAAGTCCAAGGGCAAATATGAATTCAAGAAGAATACAGGCAGGAAGGAAAAAAAGCCAGAGAGTCAGCTTATGACCGAAGACTATGTAAAAGAGGAAGAGAATTGGAAGCCCTAAAATAAAATTCACAAGATTTGTAACAACAACGGTTATAGGAAGAATTTCAGCAGGGAACATTATCTTTTTTAGCAATCCACTGTTTGCCATTAAAACATTTGAGCTTTCAAGGATTGATGAGCTGAACCATATCCAGGGAAGAAGCCCTGTAAAAAGGAAAAGGGCATAGGAAATGGGAGAGGGGAAAGAAGGATCTCTTGGCCTTAAAATCAAACCGAATACAATTGTGTAGACACACAAAAGGAGAAAGGGATTTAGAAATGACCAGAGAAAGCCAAAAAAGGAGCCTCTGTATCTTGCCTTCAATTCCCTTCCAACAAGGCTCTGGATGAGAGCTCTGTAGCGAAAAAGCTCAAGAATCTTCCTTTTCATATCGCTCCTTGAAGTATCTTTTCCATCTCTTTTGTGTAGGTTTTTTCCGATTCATAAATTATAAGGGGGTCTTCAATTTCTCTTTCGCATTTATCAAGCCTTAACTCACAAAGGAAAAGCTGAGAAGGCTCATCCTTTTTTGAATGGACAAACCTTATCTTTCTTATCCAGATACCTTCCCTTTCGCAAGCCTCCTCAAATTCCTTAAATCGGGAAGTCCTGTAAATTATATACCCGCTCCCTTCCCTTTTCATTGAAGATGCAAAGGCCTTCACAACATCCCTCAATTCACAGAGAATTTCGTGCTTGGCTATAGCTCTTTCAGTGTAGGGGCTTATCCTTCCCTCCCTTACTTTCTGATAGGGAGGGTTAGAAAAAACTATGTCAAACTTAGGGAGAGAATCGATACATTTAATATCTTTTTTTATAACCTCTATCTTTCCATCCAGGGAATTTATGTGAATGTTCCTTTTTGCAAGGGAGATAAGGGAATCCTGAATTTCAAGGGCAACAATCCTTTTGAAGGGTTTTAAAGTTGCAACAAGTATTGAAACAATACCATTCCCAGCTCCCAGCTCAAGAGCTTCAGAGTCCTTATCACTTTCTATGTAATAGGCAAGGAGGGGAGCATCTATCGAAAATCTCCATCCTTTCTTCTTTTGTATTATCTTTACTTTACCTTTGAAAAAACTGTCGAGGGTTTCATCCTCGCCAATCAAGGATATTTCACTTCTCATTTTTTACCCTTTGTATGAACCAATCTCAGACGCTCCTCAGCTTTTCTCAAGGAATGAATAGCCTTTTCTATTTCCTCCTGTGTATATTCTCCCTTCTCATTTTTTATAATCCTTTCAGCCATTTCCTTTTTCTCCTTTGCCCTTTCCTCATCAATCTCATCTATCCTCTCACCAATTTCAGCAAGAATTCTTACCCATGTTGGAAGAACCTCCACAAATCCTCCTGACACAAAAAGGCTTTTTTCTCCCTTTTCTGTTTTAAAAGTGAGCTCTCCTGTTCCAAGAATTGTTACAAGGGGAGAGTGTCCTGGAAGTATTCCAAGATAGCCCTTTGGAGTGGGAATTTGAACCCACTCAGTCTTTTCAGAGGCAAGATGTTTCTCAGGAGTTGCGATCTCAAGGAAAATATGTTGGGGAACACTCATTAAATATACTCCTTGGCCCTCTCCTTCACCTCATCAATTGTTCCAGCCATATAGAAAGCCTGCTCTGGGATGTGGTCAAGTTTACCCTCAACTATCTCCTTAAATCCCTTTACAGTCTCCTCAACAGGAACATACTTCCCCGGTCTTCCTGTGAATTCCTCTGCCACATGGAATGGCTGGGAGAGAAATTTTTGAATCTTCCTTGCCCTTGCAACTATTAGTTTATCTTCTTCTGAAAGCTCCTCCATTCCAAGAATGGCGATTATATCCTGAAGATCCTTATATCTCTGGAGGATTGCCCTTACCTGCATTGCAACCCTGTAATGCTCCTCTCCAACAACCCTTGGATCAAGAATTCTGGAATAGGAAGAAAGGGGGTCAACCGCAGGGTAAATACCCATCTCTGCAATCTGTCTTGAAAGGTTTGTGTTAGCATCAAGATGGGAAAAAGTTGTTGCAGGAGCCGGGTCTGTAAAATCATCTGCAGGAACATATATTGCCTGAATCGATGTTATTGAGCCTTTCTTTGTGGATGTAATTCTCTCCTCAAGTTCTGCAAGTTCGGCTGCAAGATTTGGCTGGTATCCCACTGCAGATGGAATTCTACCAAGGAGAGCAGAAACCTCTGAGCCCGCTTGGACAAATCTAAAGATGTTATCAATAAAAAGAAGAACATCCTGTCCTTCTTCATCTCTAAAATACTCAGCAGCAGTAAGTGCTGTAAGTCCGACCCTCAACCTTGCTCCTGGAGGTTCTGTCATCTGTCCGTAAATCAAAACTGCCTTATCAATAACCTTGGATTTTTTCATCTCAAGCCACAAGTCATTTCCTTCCCTCGTCCTTTCTCCAACACCACCAAAAACAGAAAAACCTCCGTGTTTCTTCGCTACATTGTGAATTAACTCCATTATTATTACTGTCTTTCCAACACCAGCTCCACCAAAGAGCCCAATTTTACCACCTTTTAGATACGGTTCCAGAAGATCAATAACTTTTATCCCTGTTTCAAACATCTCAAGCTTTGTGCTCTGCTGTTCGAGGGGAGGAGCTGGTCTGTGGATTGGGTATTTCTTTTTTGCATTTATTGGTCCAAGCTTATCAATTGGTTCACCAATAACATTTAAAACCCTTCCGAGAGTCTCTCTTCCTACAGGAAGCTCAATCGGTCCTCCAGTGTCTATAGCTTTCATCCCTCGAATTACTCCATCGGTTGGGTGCATTGAGACTGTTCTTACTCTGTTTTCTCCGAGATGTTGCTGAACCTCGACGATTATTTCTATTGGTTTTGGTGTTTCAAAACCATCACTTGTTATTTTTATTGCATTGTAAATTTCAGGAAGATAATCACCATCAAATTCAATGTCAATAACTGGTCCGAATACTTGAACAACTCTTCCAACTCTCATTTAAACCTCCATAAAATTTAATAATTCCATTTTTTACTCCCTCATTCTTGAGAGAGCTTCAACTGCAGTTGTAATTTCAACAATCTCTTTTGTAATTGATGTCTGTCTTATTTTATTTAACAAAAGAGTTAGTCTATCAATCATATCCTCTGCATTCCTTGAGGCATTTTCCATGGCAATCATCCTTGATGCATGCTCGGAAACAGCGGATTCAAGTATCATGTGATAGATTGAAAACTTAACATATAGAGGGAGCAAATGGGAGAAAATCTCCTCTGGAGGATATTCAAAAATAAACTCAGAATACCCTTCTATCTCCTCAACAGGTTCAAGGGGTAGAAGTTTTTCGACCACTATGTCATGTCTCACAGTTGATTTGAATTCATTGTAAACAACATAGATTGAATCAGTGATTCTCTTTTCGTAAAGGGAAAGAATAAAGTCTGAAATTTCGAGGGAGCTTTCATAGGAAAATTTGAAAAGCACATCTGTCCATGCTTTCCTTATTGGAAATCCCCTTTTGGAAAAATAATCCCTCCCCTTTTTACCAATTAAAATTAGATTGAAACTTTTATCCCCCAAAGAATTAACGAATTTTTCAGCTCTATCAATTATGTTGGAGTTAAAAGCACCGCAAAGACCTTTGTCAGAGGTTATAACAACAATATCAACATTCTTCTCATCCCTGACCTCGAGGAAGGGATGACTTTGACTGCTAACCTTCGAAGCAATACTTTTTATTGTTTTTGATAGAAGGTATGAATATGGTCTTGCGGAAAGCATCTTTATCTGGGTCTTCTTTAGTTTTGCTGCGGAAACTGTTTTCATAGCCTTTGTCATTTGCTGAGTGTTTCTCACACTTCTTATCTTTCTCCTCATATCAAGCAGAGTTGGCATTCTAACCTCTCTTCTTCTTCAAAAACTCTTCTGTAAACTCCTTAAGGAAAGAGTCCATTTTTTCTTTTAATGAATCATCAATATATTTCTTCTCCTTGAGCTCCCTGAGTATCTCAGGAGCCTTCACTTTTACAGTTTTCAAGAGTTCCATCTCATACTCTCTTACCCAGCTAACCTCAAGAGAATCGAGGTATCCGTTTGTTCCTGAATAAATTGATAGAATCTGCTCCTCAACTGGCATTGGCTGGAATTGGTCCTGTTTTAAAAGTTCGACGAGCCTTTCTCCTCTGTGAAGTTGAGCCTGAGTTGCTTTGTCAAGGTCTGAGCCAAACTGGGCAAATGTCAGAAGTTCTCTATACTGGGCAAGATCAAGTCTCAAAGTTCCTGCAACCTGTCTCATTGCCTTTATCTGGGCATTACCTCCAACTCGAGACACGGAAATCCCCACATTTATTGCTGGTCTAATGCCTGCGTTAAAAAGATCGGGCTGAAGATAGATCTGACCATCTGTTATGGAGATAACATTTGTTGGAATGTATCCTGAGACATCTCCTGCCTGAGTTTCTATGATGGGGAGAGCAGTAAGTGACCCTCCTCCATTCTCATCATTCAATTTTGCTGCTCTCTCGAGAAGCCTTGAATGGAGATAAAAGATATCTCCTGGATATGCCTCCCTTCCTGGTGGTCTTCTCAGAAGAAGGGATATCTCCCTATAACTTGCAGCATGTTTTGAAAGATCGTCGTAAATTACAAGAGCATGCATACCCCTGTCTCTGAAAAATTCTCCCATTGCACATCCTGCATATGGAGCAAGATACTGAAGGGTTGTGGGGTCAGAGGCAGATGCAACTACAACTATGGAATATTTCATTGCGGAATAATCTTCAAGAATCTTTATCACTTGAGCAATTGTTGACCTTTTCTGTCCTATGGCTACATAAATGCATATAACATCTGAATCCTTCTGATTTAATATGGTGTCTATTACAATTGCTGTCTTTCCTGTTTGCCTGTCTCCTATAATGAGCTCCCTCTGTCCCCTTCCTATTGGAATCATCGCATCTATAGCCTTTATACCTGTCTGAAGAGGTTCCTTAACAGGTATTCTATCCACCACAGATGGAGCTAATCTTTCAACAGGCATATAGGCTTCAGGAACTATAGGACCCTTTCCGTCAAGGGGGTTGCCGAGGGGATCAACAACCCTTCCTATTAAAGATTTCCCTGCAGGAACCTCAAGAATTCTCCTTGTTCTTTTTACAATATCACCTTCTTTTATACTTGTTGTGTGTCCGAGAATAACTGCACCCACATTATCTTCTTCAAGGTTGAGGGCAATGCCCATTGTGTGATTACCAAAATCGAGGAGCTCATTATACATAACCTCTTCAAGTCCGTGAATTCTCGCAATTCCATCACCAACAGATATGACAACTCCCATCTCATCAATGTTTATGTCAGTCTTAAAACCTTCTATCTCTTCCTTTATGATCCTACTTATTTCATCAGCTTTTATTTCCATAATCTCTCTCCTTCAATGATTCTGTTTTTAAGTCTTTCAAGATTCCCTTTTATTGAACAATCAAAAATTTTATTCCCTTCTTTTATTATAATCCCACCGAGAATTTCAGGGTCAACAATAAAATCAGCTTTTATTACACCCTTTTTGATCCGAGAGAGAGTCTTAATAATCTCCGCCTTCTCATTTTCATCCAGGGGGATTGAGGATATTATTTCCATTTTATAGATGTTATTCTTTCTGTTCCATATATCCTCGAAATTTTTGAGGATTAGATTTAAGAGAGGAAACCTTCCTTTCTGGACAAGAATGTTTAAAAATCTTTTCATTTTTTCTGATATTTTTAGCTCATCAGAAATTCTCATAATTACATTTATTTTTAAATTCTTAGGAAAAACAGGATTTTCCATAAAATCTCTAAATTCTTTGTT
>JBBIMS010000083.1:0-7054 GCA_037444285.1 Candidatus Aminicenantota bacterium
AACATCATCTATGTAATGGGAACCATAATTGCTTCCGTACCAGAAGTAATTTGGTGGGTCAGGACCAGCCCAGCTTGGAACATACTCAGTTCCATCCGTATAGAGGGGATAATATCCCTTAATTGTATCTGGAATGTTTCTATCTTGAGTAGGCTCTCCATCAGTAATCATTATAACAAAACTTTTTGCACACCAGATGTAGTATGGTTGACCTCCTGTTCCAAAATTAAAAGGATCAGCATCCTGTTGCACTCTATAGGATTGGGCACTGGGATTGAAATACCTTGGACCATAATCCCCTGTTGTGTTTATTTGACCAAAATACCCAGTGGCTGTCCACAGGGTCTCCGCAAGAGGAGTCCATGTGCTTGGTCTTGTTAATTCTATACCTGTAACCATACTACTTACCACATCATCCTTGATCTCTGTATAAATTCTTCCTCCCTGATTTGCATTATAAAATTCGAGCCCCCATCGAACTTTATTCCCTACTTTTTGCAGAACACCAATTGGTTCCTCACCTACAAAGACTCTCACATTGTAGACATCAGAACCTTGCACAGATGAAGGGCATGTCCCACCAGAGACCCCAACTTTAAATTGAGAAACACTAGTGGAACCATAATTGAAAGTAAAGCATCTTGTCCCACTGTAAGGAGTATAATTTTCTGCATTTGTCACTCTTTTTTGATAACCTCTATTCTTTCCATCTGCTTGTTCAGCGTCTAACTCATGTTGATTACCTCCCGGAATTCTCGAAACTGCTTTTCCTCCTATAAGAACCTTCCTTGCAATATCAACCCTTCTCATTGTTAGCCAATTAAGGAAATTTCCATCCCAGGAATTGGATGGTCTTGGTCCACTCTTTAAACCTGCAGGCACAAATCTTGTGTTATCATAAATATACCACATATCATATCTGAAATAGCCGTAATAGTTTTTTGAAGGATTAAAACCTTCGCTTATACCCGAGCCATTGAAGTTATAAGCAAAATACATCATTGAACCTGAATTGTCCAGAGCAATCAAAACATTGGGCTTCACAGCAGTAGTAATGTATGGAGGAACAGCACAATAATCAATCATATCCTGAGAGTAAAGGTAAGACAGGACAAAAATCATAGATAAAAATAAAATTGTCTTCCTTTTCATGTTAACCTCCTATTTTCTAACCACCTCGATTATGACCTCTGAAACCTTTCCATCTACAAGAACTATACTAACTTCTTCAACCGCTTCAAAAATTCCTGGTTTTAGCTTTTCTTCCCTTTCTTTTACAATTATAAAATCTTTTTTGCCCTCAATCCTCTCCTTTATCAGAACATCCATGGGTAAAATATACAGTTTTCCCTCAACAGTTAAGGACATTCTTGAAAACCTGTCAAGCTTCCCTCTAATAACAGTTTCTCCCTCCTTTAAACCTTTTTCCTGACAAAGTAGTGAAAAGGTTGAGAGGGTAAAAATCAAAAATAAAATAACATGCTTTCTCATTTTCTCCCTCCTCACATCACTTTTATATAAATGCAGGAAAGGGTTGTCATTGGCTTGTATTTATAGGATGCTGAACCAATAAATCCCTCTGGCTGCGGTGTGAACCCCCTTTCCCTTAGAGAGTATGCCTTTGAGTCAATCCTGTAAACAAGACAGTTCCTCCCATATTTTGCAGTCTCAGGAGGAAAAACAGGACCTGCTCCACCGGGTAAATTGGAAACATTCAGAAAGATTATTTCGGTTTCTATCTTATACCTTTCACCCATAACAGAAACCTCTTCCTCAATTTTTCTTTCATTCTCATCCTGAATTATTGCTTGCGTTGTTAGAATCTTGTAAATTGCTTTCTCTACACCACTTTCAGCTGCCTCAAAGGCGGACAAATACCCCTTTGCTATCCCTGAAACCTTCATGCTGACCACAGCAATGTAAAGAGTTAAACCTCCTATGATCAGCATGAAAACCATTACTACTAATGTTGTTGGAAGAGCTATACCTTTTTCTTTCATAGCAAATTCCTCGGTTTTAATTCTAAAGTTACAATTTTCCATCTATATTTTAATTGCTCAGGTGTAAAAGTGTATGTTCTATCCTCAATCTTTTCAGAGTTTCTCGGATGGGGAATTGTTAAAAACTGCCCCAATCTCGCCATGGGAATAAGAAGATTAACCCTTACCATCTTCAACTGATCCATAATTGTTTCATAATTATAAGAGGATATGTCATTCTCCCATCTAACATTACCTTCGGAATCCACCAATTGATATGCATACTGAACATCTGCAACACAGGGCAAAAGTGTCTGGGAATTTTGATTTGCTGAGACTTCATTCCTGACAAGCCTCATACATCCTGGAGGACACCTATCCTTTGGATCAGAAGGTTGAAGGGTGTATGTGACCTCAGTGTAAAAGGGATTTCTTGGCTGGGGCTTCTCAGTTACTCCATAAACAATAGTTCCTGGAGCTAAAACATCTTCAAGGTTGACCGAGAATGTAAGAGTTCTTAACTCCTCAGGTGGACTTCCAGAATCGCTCGTGGAAATAACTTTATAGCATAAATTTGTTGCACTGCTATTAGTTACAACCTTCTTTGTGAAGGGATCCATAAAAACAACCCAGTATCCAGCTTCAATGTTCCCCCTCTCTTTCAGTTTCTTGACTGTTACCAGATTGGAATTAACCGCAGTAACAGTGGATGCAGATTCTCCTGCCTTCTCAAGAGTAATATATGTACCTCTTAAAATTATCTCATCATAACTGCCACTTTGATTTCTGCTTTCAATAGATAAAACCTCAGATGGAAGACCAAAACCAGCCATGAAAATATCCCTCTGAAGCAAATAGAGAGCTGTCCTTTCTTCCATTTCCTCCTCTGAAATAAACCTCTGTTTGGCAGACTGTCTTATGAATGCGGTGTAAACAGCAAAGATTGCGATAAGAGCCACTACAATTATGATTGAGCTTACAAGAAGCTCAATCAATGTGAATCCTTTCTGGTTTCTCATAATGCCTCCGCAATGGTGAAAGTATATTCGTAGGAATGATGGGGGATAGACTTACATTGCTCTATATCCTGGTTATCCCTCATACATTGCTCGAATTCTCTTCTTCTAGCGCTGTAGAATTTTCTTGCTGCTTCCGTCCCCCAGTAAATTCCTATTTTTATCTCTCTAAGCTCTGGTTTACCTTCTGGAATCTTAACCTTTTTTTGAACAAAGTAAAATGTTCCCTCTTTATAGATTTCTGTAAATTCATCTCTGATGTCTTCAAATCTCTTTGCCTTCACCTTCTCTGTTTCAGTGAAGGCTGTCAACACTGCATTGTTCCTTGTTGAATTGATCAGATTTACCCTCATGGCAAGAAGAACAAGCTGAAACAGTAGAAGGATTGAAATAACAAAAAGAGCTAAAGAAATTAACAATTCAATTAATGTGAATCCCTTCTCCTTCATAATCTCCTCCCTTATTTTTTAATTGCAATTCTCATTGAAACTTCGACTGTCCTTTCCATTTTTTTAGCTCCAACGGTTAGAACAATTTTCAAAGTTTTCTGTGCAAAGTCTCCATTTTCATCCCTTGGCAATCCTCTTTTGTCAAAGAATATTGTAAAGGGCGTTCCTGGGGGAGTGTATTCCAATTTGAAGGACTGGGGAAGGTTAAAATAGGTGATATCTATTTGCTCACCCTGCTCTATCTTGTAATTTCCATTTTTGTCATCAAAGGTAAAGGTGGCATAGCAATCCCTGCCAGGTCCGCAACCCTTACCAGCCATAAATCCTCTAAGCTTATCTGTTGTCATTGAGCTCAGCCTTAAATCCATCAGGGTAGTAGCAATTGAATTTGCAGCATTATCAATGTCTATCCTCTTTCTTGCTCCAGAGTATCCAATGAAAAACATGCCCGCAAGAACAGCAATTATTAATATAACAATCAAAAGCTCAGGAACACTCACTCCTCTATTATTCATCTTTTCCTCCATTTTTTGAGTATCAAGATTCATGCCAGAATTAAAAATCGTTAAAATAACAAGGTTTTCAATTGGATAATGGAAATAAGGGTGGGTATTTTTTACTCAAATGATGGAAGTCTGTTTCCATCTTAAATAAAAAAGGGAAGGGTAAAAACCCTTCCCTTTTAATTTTCAAATTTTTCTCAATACATATCAGATGGAGGGGAAGGATACTTGGAATGTTTCTCTTCCTCTGGGATTTCTGAAACAAGGGCATCAGTTGTTAGAAGAAGGGATGCTACTGAGGCTGCGTTCTGAACTGCTATCCTGACCACCTTCGTTGGGTCAATAATTCCTGCATCAATCATATCCACATACTTCTCAGAAAGAGCATCAAATCCCCATGTTGGTTTCATTTCTTTTACCTTCTCAACAACCACATTCCCTTCCCATCCGGCATTGTTGGCAATCCATTTTATTGGCTCCTCAAGAACCTTCTTCATTATGTTAACACCAATCTGCATATCTCCATCGAGCTTTAGCTTTTCAAGGGCGGGGATGCCTCTCAGAAGAGCAACTCCGCCGCCAGGAACTATCCCTTCCTCAACAGCTGCCTTTGTAGCATGCATTGCATCCTCAACCCTTGCTTTCTTCTCTTTCAATTCTGTTTCTGTTGCAGCTCCAACTCTGATCACAGCAACTCCACCAACCATCTTTGCAAGTCTTTCCTGCAATTTTTCTCTGTCGTAGTCCGAGGTTGTCTCCTCAATCTGAACCCTTATCTGTTTGATTCTTGCCTCAATTGCCTTTGGATCGCCCTTTCCCTCAACAATTGTTGTGTTGTCCTTATCAATAACCACTCTCTTTGCCTCTCCGAGCCAGTCAAGGGTTACATTCTCAAGCTTTACTCCTATGTCTTCAGTTATCACCTTTCCGCCAGTGAGGATTGCTATATCCTCCAGCATTGCCTTTCTTCTATCTCCAAATCCTGGAGCTTTAACAGCAGCTGACATCAATGTTCCTCTCAGTTTGTTGACAACAAGGGTTGCAAGAGCTTCTCCTTCAACATCCTCTGCAATAACAAGAAGGGGTCTTCCCAATTTTGCAACCTGCTCGAGGAGGGGAAGGAGTTCTCTCAGGTTGGAAATCTTTTTTTCATGCAAGAGAATCAGCGGATTTTCAAGAACACATTCCATTCTCTCTGCATCTGTAACAAAATAGGGTGAGAGATAGCCCCTATCAAACTGCATTCCTTCGACAACTTCCATTGTGGTTTCAAGGGATTTTGCCTCTTCAACTGTTATAACTCCATCCTTTCCAACTTTATCCATTGCATCAGCAATGATCTTTCCAATATCCTCATCATTGTTTGCAGCAATTGAGGCAACCTGAGCAACCATTTTACCTTCAACATTCTTGCTCAGTTTCTTCAGCTCATCAACTATTACCTCAACCGCCTTATCAATCCCTTTCTTAATAAGCATGGGGTTAGCACCAGAAAGAACATACTTCAACCCTTCCTTGTAAATAGCCTGAGCAAGGACAGTTGCGGTTGTTGTTCCATCTCCTGCTACATCAGAGGTCTTTGAGGCAACCTCTTTAACCATTTGAGCACCCATGTTCTCAAGGGGATCTTTTAACTCAATCTCTTTTGCAACAGTAACTCCATCCTTTGTAATAACAGGAGAACCAAACTTCTTCTCAAGGACTACATTTCTTCCCCTTGGACCAAGGGTTACTTTAACTGTATCAGCGAGGATATTAACTCCTCTCAATATAGCATTTCTTGCATCATCACCATGGGTAATGTTTTTAGCCATTTTTCACCTCCTTACTGGGAAATTATTGCGAGGATTTCATCCTCACGAACAATCAAATATTCCTCATCATCTATTTTGACTTCAGTCCCAGCATACTTACCAATAAGCACAGTATCCCCTTCCTTCACATCAAGGGGAATAACCTTGCCATCCTCAAGAATCTTTCCTTTTCCTACAGCAATTACAGTGGCTTGCTGGGGCTTTTCCTTCGCAGTATCAGGTATTATAATCCCACCTTTTTTAACTTCTTTCTCCTCAATCCTTTTGAGGAGAACCCTGTCATGCAAAGGTCTTATCTTCATATTCACCTCCTTAGCAATCTTATTCTTAGATTGCTAATATATCAAAAAATTATCCTATTTGTCAAGAGGTTTTAAAAAATCTCTTTTATTTTTTAAGGATATATAGAAAAATGAGCAGATTGAAGATCAGGAAGAATTTTAGAATGGGGAAAAACCCGGCAACAGGCAGAAGAACTGTCGAGATGGAGAGAGCCCCGATTGTAGAGCCACAAAGATCAACAGCCCATCCCAGCCCAAATCTCTTCCTTCTTTGAATGAACAATTCATTGGCAATTATGAAAATTGAACCGCTAATCAAACCGTACGAGAAGAGGAGAAAGAAGATTGAAAAGTGACATAATGAGCCAGTTATTGCTGAAACAGGGATTTTGAAAAAGAGAAGGGACATAGCTGAAAGGGAAAGCATTAAAAACTGAAGAACAGAAAGAATTTTTTGGGATGATTTGAGATAAAATTTTGTAAAGAATGAACCAAGGGAAAGCCCCGCCATAAAGGAAAATAAAAGGAGGGCTATTCTTCCATAAAAATAACCATAAAAAATTTGATAAGCAAGAACTATCAGAATTTCCATGGAGAGGGTTGTAAATCCTATACCAAATACAGGCAACATGTAAGAGGGGGCTTTCCCAGAGATAAATTTGAAAAGAATAAATATGGCAAATATAATTAGTGGGAATTCAATAAGCCAAAAGGTTGGAACAGAAAGGAGAAATGAGTAAAATTTTTTCTCAAGTTTTCCATGGTACCCACTTAAATAGTTAAGCTGAAAAAGATATAAAGAGGGATTAAAATCTGAATTTATCCTTTGCTCAGTTTTTAAAGCTGAATCAAGCAATATATACCTGATAGGAGACATCCTCATCCTCAAGTATCTCTCACTTATGAAGGATGTCTCTATGCCGAGTTCGTTCTTTTTTTTAAGAATTGATTCAATGCTTATTTCAAAAGGCTTTTTTGAGATCTCATCAATTCTCCGAGTAAGCTCATAAGT
>JBBIMS010000084.1:0-6142 GCA_037444285.1 Candidatus Aminicenantota bacterium
GGTCTTCTTCTTATTGCCTCAGTGAGTTGCCCTCCCTCTTCATACCCCACATAACCGGGAGGCGCACCAATCAACTTTGCAACTGAATGTTTCTCCATGTATTCGGACATGTCAATCCTTACCATCGCTTTCTCATCATCAAAAAGAAACTCAGTAAGAGTTTTAGCAAGTTCAGTTTTGCCAACTCCTGTTGGCCCGAGGAAAATGAAGGAGCCAAGGGGTCTTCTCGGATCCTGAAGACCCGACCTTGCTCTTCTTATTGCTGATGAAACAGATCTGACAGCCTCTTCCTGACCAACAACTCTTTGGGAAAGTTTTTCCTCCATGTGAATAAGTTTTTCCCTTTCACCTTCCATAAGCTTTGTAACCGGTATCCCTGTCCATTTGGACACAATCTCAGCGACATCCTCTTCATCAACTTCTTCCTTCAACATCTTCCCCTTTTGCTGAATGGAAGAAAGCTCCTTTGAAACCTTCTCGAGCTCCTTTTGAAGCTCTATAAGCCTTCCATACCTTATCTCAGCAACCTTTTCAAGTTCTCCTTTCCTCTCATATATCTCCTCTTCCACCTTTGCACTGTCAATCTTTTCTTTTATTTCCCTTATTCTCTTTATCAATTCTTTTTCCTTTAGCCAGTGAGCTCTAAGCTCTTCCCTCTTTGAATAGAGCTCCTTTATCTCTGTCTCAACCTTTGAGAGCCTTTCTAAGGAAGCAGGATCATTCTCCTTTTTCAATGCTTCCCTTTCTATCTCCAGCTGAAGAATCTTCCTTTCAACCTCATCTATCTCAACAGGGACTGAGTCAATCTCCATCCTCAGTCTTGCAGATGCTTCATCTATCAAATCAATTGCTTTGTCGGGAAGGAATCTGTCAGAAATATATCTGTGGGAAAGAACCGCAGCGGTCACAAGGGCTGAGTCTTTTATTTTAACTCCATGATGAACTTCATACTTTTCCTTAAGTCCTCTCAGAATTGAAATTGTATCCTCAACAGATGGCTCACCAACATAGACAGGTTGAAATCTCCTCTCAAGGGCAGGATCTTTCTCAATATGTTTTTTATATTCTGTTAAAGTGGTTGCTCCTATTGCTCTGAGCTCACCCCTTGAAAGGGGGGGTTTTAACATGTTTGATGCATCAACAGCTCCTTCAGCTGCTCCAGCTCCAACAATGGTATGGAGTTCGTCAATGAAGAGAATTATCTCTCCATTTGACTCAACAACTTCCTTTATTACTGCCTTCAACCTATCCTCGAATTCACCTCTGTATTTGGTTCCTGCAACAATGGCTCCTATGTCGAGGGCAATTATCCTTTTGTTTTTAAGAATTTCAGGGACATCCCCTTTTGCTATTCTCTGGGCAAGCCCCTCAACAATTGCTGTCTTCCCGACCCCAGGTTCTCCAATCAAAACAGGATTGTTCTTTGTCCTTCTTGAGAGAACCTGCATGACCCTCCTTATTTCATCATCCCTTCCAATCACAGGATCAAGCTTCCCCTTTCTTGCAAGCTCTGTAAGATCCTTTCCAAATCTCTGAAGAGCCTGATACTTTTCCTCAGGACTCTGGTCAGTCACCCTTTGAGTCCCCCTTATTGCTCTCAAACTTGCAAAAAGGTTCTCCTCAGTCAAACCACTTTCTTTCAATATCTTACTTCCATTTCCACCTTCTCTGTAAATTGAGATTAGAATATGTTCTGTTGAAATGTAATCATCTTTAAGGCTTTCTGCAATTTGTTCAGCTTGATTTAATACATTAGCCAACCTTTTGGAAATGTATATATCTCCACCTTGAACCTTTGGAACTTTATCAAGATATTTTTTTGTTTTCTGAAGAATAATGGAAGGGTCAATCCCTATTTTTTCCAATATCATGTAGGGGATTGATTGACCATCCTCCATAAAAACATGGAGAACATGCTCAGGAAGAATCTCCTGGTGGGATAGATTGTGGCTGAGTTTTTGGGACTCTGCAAGAGCTTCCTGAGCTTTTATTGTAAATTTATCCATTCTCATCTTATTTACCTCTTTTTAAAGATAATCATTATAAGTATACCATTTTTCCCTTTTTCTTTAAAGTCTCTACAAGGTCTTTAACTTTCTGGGCATGTTCACGGTGGCAAACAAGGAGAGCGTCATCAGTGTCTATCACAATAATGTCTTTTACTCCTATTAGAGAAATCATTTTTTTATCAGAGTAAACTAGACAACCTGAGGAATCCATGGTGCATACATCACCTTTTATAGAATTTTCATCCTTCTCAACCCCCCATATCTGATAAAGGGAACTCCATGAACCAACATCAGACCATTCAAAGTCTGCTCTCAACATTACTGTTGAAGTAGCCCTTTCCATCAAAGCATAATCTATTGAGAGAGGCTTTACTCTATCCCATATCTCCAATAACTTCCCTTTTTGACTCAATGATATTTTTTCAAGCTCTTCATATATTTCAAAATATTCGGGAGCAAACCTTTTAAGAGCATCTTTGAAAACAGAAATTCTCCATAGAAACATTCCGCTGTTCCAGAAATAATCCCCACTTTTCAGATATTCTTCAGCAACATTTTTCTCGGGTTTTTCTACAAATCGAAGAACCTCAAAAAATTTCTCGCTCTCAAAGGAATGTAATTTTTCCCTGTTTATCTGAATGTATCCATAACCTGTCTCAGGAGAAGTTGGCTTTATTCCAAATGTAAATAGGGATTCCAGTTCTCGAGAAAGATGAAAGGAGGCATTAACTGCTTTTAGAAATTCCTCCTTTTTACCTATGTAATGGTCTGATGGAAGGACAATAACAGTGGGGTCCTCATCCAATCTCGATATGTATGAGCATGCTAAAATTATTGAGGGTGCTGTATTTTTTCCACTGGGCTCCTCAAGAATTCTTATCCCTTTGTATCTTGAAACCTCTTTTCTTGCAACACTTATTAAATCCTTTGGGGCGATAACAACAATCCTTTCTGGGCTGACAATTGGAGAAATCCTCTCTATTGTCTCTTGAACCATTGTTTTATCAGAGATTATCGGAAGAAACTGCTTCGGTCTTTTCCTCCTTGAAAGAGGCCAAAATCGGGTTCCATAACCTCCAGCAAGTATTATTGCCCATAAGTTTGCCATTTTTCCCTCCTCTTAAATGAATATCAATATTCCCAATCCAATGATCAGGCAATATATTGAAAATAGATAGAATTTTCCTTTTTTTACAAGGGGGGAGAGGATTTTAAGGGAGAAATATCCAGAAATAAAGGAGAGTATGAAGCCAGAAATTAAAATAGATAAATTGGAAAATGAAAGGTTTGAGCTATAAATTTCAAGAATATTTGCTCCCAGAACTGCAGGGATTGATAAGAGAAAGGAGAATTTAAAGGCATACTCCCTCTTCCAGCCAATGGCAAGGGCTGATGCAATTGTCACTCCTGATCTTGAGATTCCTGGAAGAAGAGCAAGACCCTGAAAAATACCTATTATAAATGCATGAGCTATCTTAACTTCAGACTTTTCCCTTGTAAATTTTGTAAGGAAAAGTATCAAGGAAGTAAAGAGTAGAAGCCCTCCTGCAAGTTTTGGTGATAGAAAGGATGATTCCACCTCCTTTTTGAAAAGAATCCCAATTACTACAGTGGGAATTGTTCCTGCAAAAATGAGATAAAATAGTTTAACACCTTCCCTCTCCAATGAACCTCTCTTAAAAAGGAAAGGAATCCCCTTTAAAATTTCCAGAATTTCATTCCAGAAAGTGAGAATTACGGCCAGGAGTGTTCCTGCATGGAGGAACGCATCAAGGAGAACCACATCCTTTTTTATGGAAAATAAATGCTGGAAAATCACAAGATGGGCTGAGCTTGAAATAGGGAAAAACTCAGTTAATCCTTGAATAATTCCGAGAATTATTGCTTGAAGAATCAGACTCAAAGATCACCAACTCTCCTTTTACATTCTTTAACAACCTCTTCTACTTCACCCCTTATTCTTTTAAGGGCTTCTTCAGTGAACCCTTCAAATCTTAGAACCAGAACAGGCTGGGTGTTGGAAGCTCTAACAAGAGCCCATCCATCTCCAAAATCCACTCGCACTCCATCCACATCAATCATGGGGAAATTGCCGAAATGCTTTTTAACCTCTTCAACTACTTTAAACTTTAGATCGTCTGAGGAAGGAACTCTAATCTCAGGGCTTACATATGTTTTGGGAAGATCCTCAAGCATCCTTGAGAGGGGTTTATCAGAATTGGAAAGAATCTCAAGGATTCTTGCTCCTGCATATATGGCATCGTCAAAGCCAAAATATCTATCGGCGAAAAATATGTGTCCGCTCATTTCTCCGGCAAGGAGAGCCTTTTCCTCTTTAATCTTTTTCTTTATCAGGGAATGCCCTGTCTTCCACATTATGGGAATGCCACCAAGTTTTGCTATTTCTTCGTATAAAAGTTTTGAGGATTTTACTTCCGCTATAATTTTTGCACCTGGATTCTCTTTTAAAATTGCCCTTGAAAGTATAATCATTATCTGGTCCCCCCATAGAATATTCCCCTTCTCATCTACAAGACCTATCCTGTCTGCATCTCCGTCAAAGGCAATACCGAGGTCAGCCTCTTCGATCTTAACTTTTTCAATTAAATCTTTTAGATACTCTGGAATTGTTGGATCAGGATGATGATTGGGGAAGTTTCCATCAGGTTCGCAGTAGAGTTCAAAGACCTCATTCCCCATCCCTTTATAAATTGGAGATGCGACAAATCCACCCACTCCATTTCCAGCATCAACAACAATTTTTAACTTTCTATTGATTTTTATACTGGATAAAACAAAATTTATATATTCGTTGACTATCTGATAGGAGGAAAGAGAACCAGTGCTTTCCTCAAAAAATCTTTCTTTCAGTATTATTTTTTCAATTTCTTTTATTCCTTCTCCGTAAAGGGTTTCTTCTCCAATCATGATTTTGAAACCATTGAATTCAGGTGGGTTGTGGGAACCAGTTATCATTACACCTCCATCTATATCTTTTGTGGAAACACCAAAATAAAAAACAGGGGTTGGAACCATGCCAAAATCGATGCAATTACAGCCAGTGGAGAGCAAACCACTTATAAGAGCTTGAGAAAAAGGTTTAGAGGAATTCCTCGCATCCCTTCCTATTGCAACACTCCTCTTTCCCTTCATTCTGAGAAGGGACCCAACAGCTCTTCCAATAATTTCAACAGTTTCTTGAGTGAGGTCCTCTCCCACAATCCCTCTTATATCATATTCTCTGAATATGTTTGAGTTTATTGCAGGCATAGCTTTCTATTATACAATTTAATTAAATATCTCTCAATAGCTTGTTAAAGGGGTTTGGGAATGCATGGAATATTTTACCTGCTCGCACATTCCCAACTTGACATTTATTTTTTACCATGATATAGATTTTCAAGGATGCGAGGGAGGTTTTAAAATGAGAAGAGATTTCAGATTTGGAAATTTTGGATTTTATTTTGGATTCCAACCCTTCGGATTCTGGTTCCGTTGTCCCTGGCATTTCCCTCGAAAAGAAGATTATCTCCGCATGCTGGAGGAATATAAGAAGGAATTGGAAGAGGAACTCAAAGAAGTTGAAAGGGAAATCGAAGAACTAAAAAAAGAGGGATAGAAAGACTCTCCTTTTACGGTGTAAAAGCTTTTTCTATAGATTTTGTTTTGTTAACATCCAGGATTTAAAGTGTGATAAATATATGTTAGAATATGTTTCTACTTGAGCCTTTTGGTCTTATTAAGAATGAAAAAAATTGCAATTCTCTTCCTTCTTCCTTTTTCCCTTTCTATCATTTCAATCCTTCTCATTCCTATTCCAGAAAAAGATTATAACAATTCCCTTAAAATCCTTGACAGAAATGGGGTGGAACTTTATGAGTTTTTGGGCAGGGAGAAGATACGCTCCCAATGGCTTTCCTTTGGTGAGATATCTCCCTGGCTTGTAAAAACAGCGATTTTTCGTGAGGATAGGTATTTCTATAAACACTTTGGGGTTAATCCTTTTTCTCTTTTGAGAGCAGGGATTGTAAACTTAAAAAATAGAAAGTTTTTGCTTGGCGGTTCTACAATATCAATGCAGGTGGCTAAAATAATGGAAGGAAGAAGGGGGAAGAATATTTTGAAAAAGCTAA
>JBBIMS010000084.1:6154-6968 GCA_037444285.1 Candidatus Aminicenantota bacterium
TCTTGCAATAAAACTTGAAATATTTTGGTCAAAGAAGGATATAATTTCCTATTATCTCAACAAGGTTTACTACGGTAATCAACTTCTCGGTTGTGAGTCTGCATCCCAGTTCTATTTTGGAAAGAGCGCAAAGGAACTTACCCTTGCTCAATCAGCTTTTCTTTCAGTAATTCCTTCCTCACCATCCATTTTAAATCCCTATAAGAATTTATCAGAGGTGGAGAAAAGAGCAAAATCTCTCATTGAGAAAATGTATTTGAAGGGATGGATAAAAAAAGAAGATTATGAGATTGCAATGAATGAAAAGATTGAGATAAAGAAACCAGAGAATCCATTGCTTGCTCCCCATTTTGTTTTCAGGATTTTAAAGGAGGAAGAGGAGAATATTTACAATTTCTCAGAAATTAAAACAACCATTGATTATTATCTCCAGAAGGAGGCTCAAAATATTTTAAAAATGCACCTCAAAAATCTGAAGGAAAGAGGAGTGAGTCAGGGAGCGATTATTGTAATGGAGAATAGAACTGGCGAAATTCTTGTATGGGTTGGTTCCAAGGATTTCTGGGATGAGGAATCCTCAGGGAAAATCGATGGATGCACAATAAAAAGACAACCTGGGTCAGCCTTGAAACCATTCCTTTATGCGGCATCCTTCAAGAGAGGTTTCACCCCATCATCAATCCTTCCTGATGTCCCGACTTCTTTCAAAGAAGGAAATAAACTTTATGTGCCAAGGAATTATTCCAATGATTTCTTTGGTCCTGTAAGAGTAACGGTTGCCCTTGCCTCTTCCCTCAATGTTCCTGCAGTTTAT
>JBBIMS010000085.1:0-4681 GCA_037444285.1 Candidatus Aminicenantota bacterium
TGTAGAGCTCGAAGGGGAAATGGCAGTAAAGGAAGCAAACCTTGAGATTACAACTCCAAAGGATGTAAAAAACTACAAAGCCATTTTAAGAAAATACGATGTAAAGAGTCCTGAGACGGGAAGACTTCTTCCCAGCAGATGGATAATAGAAAAATTTGTTCATCAGTGAAGGTTTTGTAAGTTTAAAAAATAGAAAAGGAATATAGTTTTTTACTAAATTCTATATTTTGTAGAAGCTTTTTTTAATCTATCCATTATTGCTCTTCCTAATCCTTCTTCTATTACAGCTTCAGCAAATATAACATCAACATCAGAGGTGTCGAGACGGTGAAGAGTTGAAAATAAATTGCTTGCAGCTTCTCTTAAATCCCCTTTTTCTGAGAGAATTTCAAATTTATGTATTCCTTCTACTGGGAAATCGGGCTTTTTGAAAAAAAGAACACCAATTTTTCTGAACCTTTCCTTTTCGATTTTTTCAAATTTTTTAAATATAATCAAAGGCTTTTTTGGAGCATAATGGGTAGGAAGAAGACCTGGAGAGAGTGGCTTTGAAGGAGAAGATAGAATTTCTACTTTGCCAACAATTTCTTCTATTTCCTCCACAGGTAAACCTCCTGGTCTCAAAAGAAAAAATTTATTTTCCTCAAAAAGAATTATGGTGGATTCAACGCCAACTTTGCAGGGTCCTCCATCAAGGATTATATCTACCTGATCCCTAATTTGAGGGTCGATCTGGTAAACTGAGGTTGGACTCAAGTATCCAAAGGGATTGGCGCTGGGGGCTGATATGGGGAATGGGGCTCTTCTAAGAAGGTCAAGGGAAACAGGATGGGAGGGGATTCTTATCCCTACAGTGGGAAGACCTGCAGTTACAATGTCTGGAATTTCATCCTTTTTTGGGAGAACAATTGTAAGAGGTCCTGGCCAGAACCTTTCTCCAAGTTTCCTTGCCAGGGGAGGAAATTCCCTGACAAGTCTTTCTACATACCCAATATCTCCAACATGAACTATGAGGGGATCAAACTTTGGTCTTCTTTTAACCTCAAATATTTTTGATACAGCAATTGGATTGAAAACATTTGCACCTAAACCATAGACTGTCTCTGTAGGAAATATCACAAGACCTCCCTTCTCAAGAACCTCTACAGCTATTTCTATCGATTCTTTTTTGAATCCGTCAAGGATTTTTCCCATTTCTTGGAGAGTTTCTCAGTGGAAATCCGGCAATCCTTTTATTATTTTAATCGCATGAACAAGGAGAGGCAAAATTGTAAGAAAACACTCTTTAACTCCATTGGGACTTCCAGGAAGATTTATTATCAGAGTTCCTTTTTTCACGCCGCAAATCCCTCTACTCAAAACTGAGAATGGATTATTCTTAAATCCCTCAACTCTCATTATTTCAGAGATTCCAGGAACCTCCTTTTCTATTAAGGTTGATGTTACCTCAGGAGTGATGTCCCTCTTTGACAGGCCTGTCCCTCCTGTTGTAAAAAGCAAATCAACAGAATATTCATCTATAGCTTGAATAATAGCGCCTTTTATTGGTTCCCACTCGTCAGGAACAATGGTGTAAAAGTTTACCTGTCCTTTCAACTTTTCTTCTACAAGCTCCTTTATTATAGCTCCACTCTCATCTCTCCTTTCCCTCCTGAAGCACCTGTCCGAAACAGTAATTACTCCCACTTTTATTTTAATTTCCATTGCTTCGTAGAGTTCTCTTCCCATTAAATTTTTATTAAAAGGACTGTATCATTCTTTTTTACAACCCCACCCTTCAAAACCCTCATAAATACACCCTCAACTGGCATAATACACTCTCCTGTCTGATAATATATTATGCATCTATCATGGCATTCTTTTCCAATCGTTGTTATCTCAGTCTCCACTTCATTACCTATTTTTAATCTATCTCCAATATTGAGTTTTTCAAAATCCAAACCTTCCACAACAAGATTCTCGCCAAAATTACCAAATTCAATTGATGGAAATTTTTCCTTCATTCTCTGGATACTATCGAAGGAAAGCATTGAAACTTCCCTCTGGGAACCAGCATGAAAATCTCCTTCTATTCCCCATTTTTCCACAAATTTCGCATAATCACATTCCCTTTTTCTTCCCTTCTCCATACCTTTGCAAATTGCAACTACCTTTCCTTTCATGGAATAAATTATACTTTATTTTTCTTTTTTCAACAAATGAAAACGATTAATAAAGTTCATGGTATTGACATTAAATGAGTTATGTGTAAAATTTAATAATGGATGCGGGAATAGCTCAGTGGTAGAGCACAACCTTGCCAAGGTTGGGGTCGCGGGTTCAAGTCCCGTTTCCCGCTCCAGATTTTTGGCGGCGTGGCCAAGCGGTAAGGCGGAGGTCTGCAAAACCTCTATACATCGGTTCGAATCCGGTCGCCGCCTCCAATTTTAATTTGGAGAAGGAAATGACAGAAATACTTTCAATTCTTGGAATTATTGCTCTTCTGATTTTTATAGTTGCAATGCTCCTTTTAATCTCTCTTTTCCCCCAGATAAAGAAAAATGCAAGGGAAGCCAATGAAGCTTTAATTGAATTCAGGGCTTTCACTCAGAATCTGAACAGACTCACCCAGAAACTTATGGACAGAACTGATGACTTAGGAGCAACTTTGGGAGCAGCAAGAAGAGGGTGGGAGGATTTAATAAGAGCCCTTTCCTTTTCTTTGCAGACAGGGCTTTCCAAGTTTGCACCCTTGGCAGGGATTGCTCTCACCCTTTTAAATATTTTCCAAACTTTAAAAAGAGGAGGAAAAAATGGCTGAAGAAAAAGGAACCGGACTTTTGGAAGTTACTATAGCTTTCCTTTTTGGCGCCCTTGTTGGAGTTGGACTTGGGCTTCTTTTCGCTCCTGCTTCCGGAGCTGAAACAAGAAAAAAACTGCAGGAGCTTGCCCAGAGGGCCACTGAAAAGGTTAAGGAAACCTATGAAGAGCTTACTGTGAAGGAGCCAAAAGGTTTATAAAATCAAAAAATTTATGAATAATGAAAAATTTAGTTGCAGTTCTCATGGCAGGAGGTGGAGGGGAGCGTTTATATCCTCTGACAAAGCATGAAGCAAAGCCCGCAGTTCCTTTTGGGGGCATATACAGAATAATCGATTTCACTCTGAGTAATTGCGTAAATTCAGAGATAAGGAAGATATTTGTTTTAACACAGTACAAATCCCAGTCCCTTATAAGACATCTGAGAGATGGCTGGAGCATATTGAGTCCTGCATTGGGAGAATTCATTGAAATTCTTCACCCCCAAAAAAGGGTATCAGAGCACTGGTATCTTGGGACAGCTGATGCAGTTTACCAGAATCTTTATTCAATAAAAGAGGAAAAACCAGAATTTGTATTTGTCCTTGCAGGTGATCATATTTACAAAATTGATTACAGGGATATGTTGAAGTTCCATAAAGAGAAAAATGCTGAGCTTACAATTGGTATTATTGAGACGGAAATTTCAGAGGCAAAAAGGTTTGGAGTAGTAGAAATAGACCCTGATTCAAAAATTGTTGGATTTGAAGAAAAACCATCCTCTCCAAAGGCAATACCAGGAAGGCCAGATAAAGCTTTTGTTTCTATGGGAATATACATATTTAACTCAGAGCTTCTCTTTAAAGAGCTTGAGAGGGATAATCAGGATAGGAATTCTTCCCACGATTTTGGAAAGGATATAATACCGAAAATAATAGAAAAATACAGGGTCTATGGTTTCAATTTTTACGACTATCAGAAAGGTGAGCCATGTTATTGGAAGGATATAGGAACAATTGATGCATACTATGAGAGCAATATGGATCTAATCTCCATAACTCCCAGGTTTAACCTTTACGACTATGATTGGCCCATAAGGACCTTTTTGCCCGTATACCCTCCTGCCAAATTTGTTCATGCAGAGGAGGGAAGAGTAGGGCATTCTATAAATTCCCTTGTATCTCACGGTTCCATCATTTCAGGAGGATTTGTAATAAATTCTATACTTTCCCCCAATGTGAGGGTTCATAGTTATTCAGTTGTTGAGAACTCTGTTATACATCATAATGTGGAAATAGGGAGAAGATCAAAGATAAAAAGGGCAATTGTAATGGCAGGGACAAAAATTCCTCCTGATACAGAAATAGGTTATAACTACGAGGAAGATATAAAAAGATTTATTGTTTCTCCCAATAGAGTTGTTGTTGTCCAACCTGAGGATTTCTCCTGAAAAGTTTATTCGTTGGGTTTTATAATTACTTTTAGAGAACCTTCTTGCTTGCTCATAAGAGCAAACCCTTTTTGGATCTCATCAATTTCTAAGACATGGGTGATCATGTCCTTTACATTTACCTTTTTAAGATGAATAAGTTTTAAGGCAAGGGAGTAGTCGGATGGAGATGCTGCATATGATGTTGTGATGAGAGTGTCATTTCTCCAGAATAAATCATTTATTGGAATCGATAATTTCGCACCCGGTTCTGAGGGAGCAAAGAATAGAATCTTTCCTGCCCTATTTATAATTTCTAAAGAAAGTTCAAAGGCCGATACTGAGGATGCACAAAGGATAACAATATCTGCAAGTTCATTCCCTAAAACTTTCTTTATTCCATTCTGGAGTTCTTTAGGATAAAAGGTAAAATCTGCTCCAAATCGGGAAGCTAACTCCATCCTCCATTCATTT
>JBBIMS010000085.1:4691-6874 GCA_037444285.1 Candidatus Aminicenantota bacterium
ATCAGAGGCAATGATTGGTCCAGCTCCAAAAAGTTTTGCCATCTGGATGTGGAGAATTCCTGATATTCCGCTTCCGATAACAACAACACTGTTCCCAGGCATAACACCAATTTTTCTCTGGCCTCTCAAGACACATCCAAGGGGCTCAGCAAATGTTGCCTCTTCAAAGGATAGATCCTCAGGAATTAAAAATAGCCCTTTCTTCACATTTATTTCAGGAATTCTTGCAAATTGGGAGAATCCACCAGGATATATATTTGTTTTTCTAAGGATCTCACAGACAGTTTCATTTCCTAAAACACAGTAATGGCATTTGCCACATGGAACATGGTGGGCAACAATAACCCTATCACCTTCTTTAAATTCTTTAACTTCCCTTCCAACTTTGTCAACAACTCCAGCAATCTCATGACCAAGGACAAGGGGGACTCTATCTTTTCTGTACCATTCCATCAAATCCGAGCCACATATACCACAAGCCTCAATTTTAACAACAAGCTCCCTTTCTGAAAACTCAGGATAGGGAATCTCAGAAATCCTGATGTCAGAATTACTGTAATATAATGCAATCTTCATTTTCAGTCAAAATCAGCATAAATTTCACCAAGGCTGATCCCACCAATATATTTATCCTTGTATTCCCTTTTAAGGGAAACTATTGCCTCATCGAGTCTCTCGTTAGATACTCCATTCCTTTTAGCCAGGAAAGCCTCAACAAAAGCAGAAAGATCATCCATTGCCTTTACAAGCTCACCATCCTTTGGTTCATACTCATCCATGTTATAATTCTCCCAGATATCCCTGGAAGTTGTTTTCATTAAATTTCCATTTATTTTGACAACACTTGAAAATTCATCCTCAGCAAAAATTTTCATTTCTTCATGCCAATCCTGGGGAATGAGATTGTAAATCTTCTCCTTCATCTCTTTCCTTTCATACTCCTTTAAGATTTCCTCAAGACCCGCTATTGATTTTTTTACTGGTGAGATAATGTCCCTTGTCAGAACCTCAGGGAGATCATGGAAAAGTCCTGTGAAGAAATTATTTATTAGAAGACGCTTGCAAGCTTTAAGCTCAAGGGAAAAAAGATAGGAAAGGATTGCTACAATAAGAGTATGGCCAAGAACAGAAGTTCTTGGAATCATTGGAAGATGACTCCATCTCACTTGAAATCTGAGTTGACCACATAGATCAAGAAAATCTTTCAGGTTTGAAGATCTAAGAATCAAATCAAAACCTTTCAAATCTATGAACTTTCTGCTTCTCTCCTCAAGCTCCTTCTTTATGCTTTCAATCTCATATCCTCCTGGGTTTGCCCACTCTATAATTCCGAACTCCCATTTTGTCGAGAGAAAATGGGATGCTCCCAAAATCTTTTTGTTTATATCTTCCTCATAAAAAGAGAAATATTCCATAAATCTCTCGGGAAAATTGTTCCCTATGGAAGAAATTATCGGTTTAAGCTGTCTGAAAACCCACTCATTCAATTGTCTCAGCTTCTCAGGATCACCCTTTATCTTATGAAAAATCTGGGGTTTAATATCCGTAACAACGAGCCTCTGAAGATATTCAAAAATCCCTCCCTCAATTATTTCTATCCAATCAAATCCTTCCTCATCCTGATTCATTTTTCCAAGGACATATGCAAATATCATCTTGTGCGCCTGTTTGTCAAGCTCCCTCAATTCAACAGGTCTGATTTTATCATTCCATCTCTGCATATTGGCAGCATCAAAAAGCTTTAAAAGAAAAGATTTCCTTATCATTCTGAAATTTTTTTCATAAAATTTTTACTTTACACTTTTAAATACCTCGAGGGCTCTCTTTACATCAGCTCCCTCATGAACTATAGCCCTTATTGCGCTTATCATTGCAACAGGGTTGGAGGACTGCCATATATTTCTTCCGAAATCAACACCCTTTGCTCCTTTTGATACTGCTGAATAGGCTACCTTGAAAACTTCCTCCTCAGAATCCATCTTTGGTCCTCCAGCAATGACAAGTGGGACAGGGCTTGATTCCACAACCTTTTCAAAATCCTCACAATAGTATGTCTTTATAAACCTTGCTCCAAGTTCTGAGGCAATCCTACAAGCAAGGGAAAGATAACGAGCATCCCTTTTCTCAAGTTCCTTTCCAACAGCTGTGACAGCAAGGACTGGAATTCCGTAGTCTTCACATTC
>JBBIMS010000086.1:0-5546 GCA_037444285.1 Candidatus Aminicenantota bacterium
TGGAAATGGTAAAGTAGGTGAAATAACTAAAATTTTAATGGATAAATTTAATAAGAATAAGAATATATCCTTCGTTCTTGGTGGACCATGGGGGGTTTCAAAAGAATTGGAGGAGAGAGCTGATTATTTACTTTCACTTTCTCCCATGACCTTCCCTCATGAGATAGCAAGAGTCTTACTTCTGGAGCAGATTTACAGGGCTCTTTCCATCAAGAAGGGAAGTAAGTATCATAGGAGAGGAAAATGACCAAGAAAAAATTGGAAGAACTAAAGAAAATGTTACTTCAGAAGAGGGAGGAGATTCTTAGAAACCTTGCTGTATCAGAGAATTCCGGAAAGGAAACAGATTATGATAGCACACAGGACCAGGCAGATAAAGCTCTTTCCGCTTATACAAAAGAATTTTTCTACAGTCTTACTGATACAGAGAGGGAGACTCTGAATCTAATTGAAGAAGCTTTGCAGAGAATTGAAAAGGGTAAATATGGATACTGTCGCCTCTGTGGTAGCGAAATCGGAGAAAAGAGGCTTACTTCAATTCCCTGGGCAAAATACTGTAAAGAATGTCAAGAGAAAGTAGAAAAGGAAAAAGCTTTAAAATCCTTCTGAGGAAATTATTATACCCCTTTGAAACTTTAATATTTCCTTCCTTTTGTTGTATATGCAATTCTTCTTTGGGTGAATTTGAGAGATTAGTTTGCAAAGAATGTTTGATGAAAATAGACCCGCTTGGAGAGAGTGTATGTAGGATATGTGGTAAGCCAATGGCCTTGGAAACTCCCACCCACACATGTTTTAACTGTATAGAATCTCCTCCATTGTTTGCCATGCATAGATCGTTTTCAATTTATGATGGAGTTGTCAGAGAGATGATCCTTTTGATGAAGTTCAAAAAAATAGAAATCTTTGGAGAAATTCTTGCTGAAATTGCCTTTGAGCATATAAAAGGGAGTGATTCTATCTTTGACTGTGACTTAATAATCCCTGTCCCGATCTCAAAAAAAAGAATGTCCCTCAGAGGTTTTAATCAGTCGGAGGTAATTGCTAAGAAACTTTCGAAATTGCTAAAAAAGAGCATTCTCAAAAATGTCCTTATTAAAAAAATTGATACCATACCTCAATCCCTTCTCTCCTTTAGGGAAAGAAGGGAAAATGTTCGAGGAAGTTTTGAAGTAAGAGACAATGGACTTTTGAAGGGGAAAAAGATTTTACTCGTGGATGACATTTACACAACTGGCTCCACAGTATCAGAATGTTGCAAGGTCCTTCTCAAGGCAGGAGCTAAAGAGGTTAAAGTTTTTACGATTGCACAAGGTGGAAAGCCCACTTTTCAAGTATCTCTTGAAAAGCTTGACAGTTGATTTAAAATATATTAATGCAATTTTATAAGAGTGCTGAATTAGGAGGTTTGAATGGAGCAGATTGAGGTTTCGAGTTTTGCTACCTTAGATGCTCTCAAAAAGAGAGCGAAGATAATTGAAAAGATAGGAAGCATTGAATCAGGGTTGGGACTTTCTGTCTTCTGCAAAATCGAAGACGACCTTCTCGAACTCTACTACAATGATGTGGATTCTTCCTACATAAGAAGATACAAAAACGAAAAGGAATTCCGTGCTGCAATTAAAAAGAGAAGAGAGGAACTGGGAGAGGAAGAGGAAATTATTGAAGAAGAGGAAGAAGAAATTGAGGAAGAGGAGGAAGAAGGGGAAGAAGAGGAAGAAGAAGAAATTGAAGATGAGTTCGAGGAAGATTATTGACAGATGAATCGAAATTTGATATGTTATTAACTTTATGTTGAGTGAATATTTTGCAATTTTTTTAATATTCTTAACAGGAATAATATTTGTTCTCGTAGCTTTCCTTTTATCCCGCCTTATCCATCCAAGAAAACAAGTCCATGATAAATATGTTCCCTATGAATGTGGTGTTGACCCTGATTCTGACGCAAGGGAAAGATACTCAATAAAATATTACCTGATTGCCCTGCTCTTTATTATATTTGACATAGAAACCGCACTCCTTTTTCCCTGGGCTTTAAGATATGAGAGACTCGCTCTCTTTGGATTTTTAGAGATGCTGGTTTTTCTTGGAGTATTGATAGCTGGCTATTTCTGGGTCTGGAAGAAAGGAGTTATAAAGTATGGAGCAGAATAAAGAATTCCCTATTCCTGGGATATTTTTGACTTCCCTCGATTATCTAATAAATTGGGGAAGATCCAATTCGTTATGGCCACTAACATTCGGACTTGCCTGCTGTGCAATTGAAATGATGGCAGTTGGTATGCCGAGATTTGATATTGCAAGGTTCGGCTCAGAAATTTTCAGACCTTCACCAAGACAGGCTGATCTTATGATTATTGCTGGGACCGTAACAAAGAAGATGGCTCCAGTTGTAAAGAGACTGTATGACCAAATGGCTGAGCCAAAATATGTAATCTCTATGGGTGAATGTGCCAATGCAGGAGGACCTTTTCCCACCTATCACACAGTTATGGGAGTGGATAAGATAATTCCCGTTGATGTCTATGTTCCTGGTTGTCCTCCAAGACCAGAGGCTCTTCTTGATGCTCTGATAAAATTACAGAAGAAGATAAAGAAGATGGATTTCTTAAAGGGCAGGAGTAAATGATGGAAGGCGAGATAGGTTTACCCGATTTTTATCAAAATATTCTAAATAAAATTAAAGAGAATTTCTCCCAGGCAATAGTAGAGGCAAAATTTACCCTTAATGAGTTTACGATAAAAATCAAGCATGAATTTTTAATTCCTTTAATGGAGTTTTTAAAGGAGGAGCTGAATTTCGATTATCTAACAGACATTACAGCAGTTGATTATCCTGAAAGGGAAAATAGATTTGAGATGGTTTATCACCTTTTTTCTCTGAAAAATTATAATAGATTAAGGGTGAAGACTGAAGTCAAAGAGGGTGAAAGGGTCTCATCCCTTACCAGAGTCTGGGGTGCTGCAAACTGGCTGGAAAGGGAGGTCTACGACATGTTTGGGATTGAATTTGAAGGTCACCCTGACCTTAAAAGGATACTTCTCTCAGAAGATTGGGAAGGACATCCTTTGAGGAAAGACTATCCTTTGATTGGTGATGGGAAACAACCTTATTAGGTAGGTGGTTAAATGGTTCAGGTAAGAGAGATAGTTGTTAACATGGGTCCCCAGCATCCATCAACTCACGGAGTCTTTAGAATAAAGCTCTGGCTTGATGGAGAGGTTGTTGTAAAATCAGAGCCAATAATTGGCTATCTTCACAGAGGAGTTGAAAAGCTTGCAGAGCACAGAACTTATGCCCAATTTACTCCAATAACTGATAGACTGGACTATCTTGCAGCAATTTCCAATGAGCTTGGATGGGTTGAGGCAGTGGAAAAATTGATGGGGATTGAAGTTCCGCAAAGAGCAGAATACATAAGGGTTATACTTACTGAACTTACAAGAATAGCAAGCCATCTTGTATGGCTTGGAACCCATGCCCTTGATATAGGGGTTATGACCCTTGTCCTTTACTGTTTCAGAGAAAGGGAACATATTCTTGATATATTTGAAATGGTCACTGGCGGAAGGCTGACATGTCATGCTTTCAGAATTGGAGGACTTCCTCAGGATGTCCCTGAGGGATTTGTTGAAAAGGTAAAAGATTTTGTTAAGACCTTCCCAAGTATCTTGATGATTATCACAAATTGCTTACAGATAATAGAATATGGCTTAAAAGAACAAAAAATGTTGGAATTATAACTGCTAAGGATGCAATTGACCTTGGTCTTTCAGGACCAAGCATAAGGGGATCTGGAGTAAAATGGGATGTAAGGAAGTCTAACCCTTATTCAGTTTATTCAAAGTTTGATTTTATAGTTCCGACAGGTGAAATTGGAGATGTTTACGACCGGTATATGGTGAGAATGGAGGAAATGAGACAAAGTTGTAGAATAATTGAGCAAGCAATAGGGTCTCTTCCATCAGGTGAGGTATGCGCAAAGGTTCCAAAGATTATAAAGCCCCCTGCTGGTGAAGTCTACCATTCAATAGAAGCTCCAAAGGGGGAGCTTGGATATTACATTGTCTCTGACGGCTCAACAATCCCCTACAGGGTAAGAATTAGACCCCCTTCCTTTGTGAATCTTCAGGGAATATCAAAGATGATAGAAGGACAACTCGTTGCAGATGTAGTTGCAGTAATAGGCTCCCTTGACATTGTCCTTGGAGAGATTGACCGATGAGAAATTTCAGCTTGAGAGTTAAAAATGGTTGAATTTTTAATCATACCATTGATAAAAATTGTAATAATTTTAGCTTTCATTATTGTAGGTGTTATTCTCTACATCTGGTTTGAGAGAAGAGTATGGGGTTTTATCCAGACAAGGCTTGGCCCCAACAGAGTAGGTCCATTTGGGTTGCTCCAGTTAATAGCTGATACAATAAAACTCCTGATAAAGGAAGACATTATTCCTTACAGAGCTGACCGTTTTGTATTCAATATTGCTCCAATAATTGTGATTGTCCCTGTAATTGTAGTTTTTGGGCTTATACCCTTTGGAGAAGGAATTAAAATATTCGGAATAGACTTTAAGTTTTACCTTGCCAACATAAATGTTGCTCTTCTATTTGTAATTGCTTTTTCCTCCCTCGCGGTTTTTGGAATCATTCTTGGTGGATGGGCATCCAACAGCAAATACCCTCTGCTTGGCTCCCTCAGATCAGCTTCCCAGATGATCAGCTATGAGGTTGCCCTTGGTCTTTCCATTGTCCCTATCCTTTTCTTCTCTAAATCTCTGAGCCTTGTAGATATTGTAAATTCTCAGAGGGAAATGGGAGTATGGTTTGTTTTTCTTCAACCGATTGCTTTCTTTATCTTTTTTGTTGCAGGAGTCGCTGAAACGAACAGAACCCCCTTTGACCTTCCTGAGGCAGAGTCAGAGCTTGTTGGAGGTTTTCACACAGAATATTCAGGAATTAAATTTGCTTTCTTTTTCCTTGCAGAGTATATCCACATATTTCTGGTTTCTGCTCTTGTCACAATCCTATTTTTTGGTGGATGGCTAAGACCATTTCCAGCCATAAAATTCCTCTCCTTCCTGGATTTAATTCCTGGACCCCTATGGTTCCTTTTAAAGCTCTGTTTCTTCCTTTTCCTTTTTACCTGGATAAGAGGGACATTTCCCCGTTATAGATATGATCAGCTCCTTGAACTTAGCTGGAAAGGGCTTATTCCCCTCTCCCTTGCAAATCTGATAGTCACATCCTTTATAGTTCTTGTGGTGAGATGAAAATGAAGATTTTGAATAAATTAAAGAGAGTTCTTTTAATTGATTTAATAATAGGGCTGGCTGTAACTTTTAAATATCTATTAAAACCGAAGGTTACAGTTGAATACCCTGAGGAAAAAATAGAGCCTCAACCGAGGTTTAGAGGGATGATAAGGCTTTTCAAGGATGAAAATGGAAGGGATCTGTGTGTTGCATGCATGCAATGTGTGAAAGCTTGTCCTGATTTTCTAATATCCATAGAGGGAGAAAGGGGTACTGATAAGAAGCTTTATC
>JBBIMS010000086.1:5556-6872 GCA_037444285.1 Candidatus Aminicenantota bacterium
TTTACATGGAATATGTCTCGATGCATGTTCTGTGGTCTCTGTGTTGAAGCTTGTCCCACAGACGCAATAAGATTTACAAAGGATTATGAACTCGCAACATACGATAAGAAAAAACTATTTATTCACAAAGAGGATCTCTATGCCGATTCCAATATAATAGAGAAACTTGCGGAGTTGTGATTATGGATCTTTATTCTTTCTTTCTTTATCTCTTTTCCTTTATGAGTGTCATTTTTGCAATTTTTGTTATATCAGTAAAGAATGCAGTGCATAGTGCAATATTTTTGATTTTTACCATCCTTTCCATTGCTGGGATCTTTTTTATGCTAAATGCAGAGTTTCTCGGAGCTGTTCAGATTCTTGTTTATGCAGGCGGTATCATGGTAATTTATCTTTTCATAATTTTCCTCATAAAACTTGAGGAAGTTGGAGGGAAAAGAAGGAATGCCTTTTTATACATAGTTTCTTCCATAATTCTCCTTCTCGTTGCAGGAGAGATTGTTTACCTCTTGATAAAAAGAGCATCCTATCCATTTCCACCGCCAACAAAGGCTCTTGACTTAAAGACTTTTTCCGATGTCCTTTTAAAGAATTATGTTATACCCTTTGAACTTGCATCTTTACTTTTGATAGGAGCAATGATAGCAACAATTTATCTTGCAAGGAAGAGGGGCTCATGAATATAAATTTTATGATCATGGTTGGCTCAATCCTTTTCTTGATAGGAATTCTTGGTGTCCTTCTGAGAAGGAATCTTATAATTATTCTCATGTCCATTGAGCTTATGTTAAATGGAGTAAATTTGAACTTTATAGCTTTCTCTGACTATCTTGGAGATGTAAAGGGTCAGATATTTGCTCTATTCGTTATAGCTGTTGCAGTGGCTGAAGCAGCTGTGGCATTTGGCTTGATTATTGCATTTATGAGGAATAAAGACACATTTAACATAGATGATATGACTTTGATGAAGGGATAGGAAATGCTTAAATATTTCTGGCTAATTCCTCTTTTCCCTGGTCTTGGAGCTTTGATAAATGGATTGTTTGGGATAAGCTTTTTCAAAAAGAAAAGATGGATAAATCTTTTTGCTATTGGGACACCGCTCCTCTCCTTTATCCTTTCTACCCTTGCAACCATTGAACTCTTAAAACTTCCTAAAGCTGAAAGGCTTTTCAAGGTGGTATTATTTGAATGGATTCCAGGAGCAATTGCTGTTTTAAGGGATGGAAGCTCTGCTCCCTTCTCAATAAATCTCTCCTTCCAGTTTGATCCTCTCTCTGCTGTTATGGCTCTTGTTGTCTCAGGAGTTGGTTTTC
>JBBIMS010000087.1:0-5181 GCA_037444285.1 Candidatus Aminicenantota bacterium
TAGAATCTCTTTTTTTAGACAATTTCTTTATAATAAGAAATAATTCTGTATAAACTCGAAATTTAAGACAACTATTTTAATTGGAACCATCAAATTTGACTTTTCCAGGAGAATAAGTAAAAAATATATATGGGAAAGAAATTTTTTTATGGATTAATTTTTTTATTAATAATATCAGTTCCCTCAAACCTTCTTGCCACTGAAAAGGAAGAGATTCTACCTGTAAGTATTTTCTGGTCGATTCCTTTTGTTGCTCTTCTCCTTTCCATCTCCTTTATCCCTCTTATAAACAAAAAATGGTGGGATAGGAACTACCCTATTGTTTCAATTATTCTGGGTTTAATTGTTGCCTTTTACTATCTTAATTTCAATCCAAGAAGGTTTATGCACTCAATCTTAGAATACTTCAGTTTTATCTCCCTTATTGGAAGTCTTTTTGTCGTTTCAGGCGGAATTCTTATAAAGTCTACAAGAAGGGGAACTCCATTGGTAAATGTTGTGATCCTTTCCATTGGAGCCATTATTGCCAACATCTTTGGAACAACAGGCGCTTCAATGCTTCTTATAAGACCTTACATCCGCCTTAACAGATACAGATTCAAACCCTATCATCTTGTCTTTTTTATCTTCATCGTCTCAAATATTGGAGGATGCCTGACCCCGATTGGAGATCCACCCCTTTTCCTCGGTTATTTAAAGGGAATTCCATTTTTCTGGTTTCTCAAAAATCTAATACCTTTCTGGCTCCTTGAAACAGCTATTGTTATAGGGATATTTTTTGTAATTGATCTTCTCAATTATAGAAAACTGAAGGAGGAAGACCATCCAAAGTTAGCACCCCACTTTGAAGTAAAGGGTTTGAAGAATCTTGTTTTTATCTTTTTAATTCTCTTTGCAGTATTTGTAAAAACTCCTTACCGTGAAATCATAATGATCCTCTCTGCCATTGCCTCTTACATCTTCACTCAAAGGGAAATCCATCATGAAAACGAATTTAATTTCCACCCTATAGCTGAGGTAGCAATCCTCTTCCTCGGTATTTTCAGCACAATGACCCCTGCCCTTGATTGGCTGGAGCTAAACGCTAAAATCCTCGGCATCACTTCTCCCCTCATATTCTTCTGGGCAACGGGTATTTTCTCATCTTTTCTTGACAATGCTCCAACATTTCTCACCTTCCTTTCAACAGCGATTGGTGTAACAGGGCTAAATGTCCATCAACTCCTTGTTCACAAGCCTCTCTTTATTAAAGCAATTTCTACTGGAGCTGTATTTTTTGGTGCAAACACTTATATAGGTAATGGTCCAAACTTTATGGTAAAATCAATTGCAGAGCATTCCCATCTTAAAGCTCCCCATTTTCTCGAATACATTTACCGTTTTTCCCTTCCAATCCTTATCCCGACATTTATAATTTTATCGATTATTTTCTTCTGATTATCTCAAAATAATCCTTGCATCCACAACAAGGGCTCCCTTCCCTTTTTCAAGAACCATTAAGGGATTTATATCCAGTTCCTCTATCTCTTCAAAATCACATACAAGCTGAGAAAGTCTCATCAGACAATGCTCAACTGCTTCTATATCAGATGGGGGTTCCCCTCTATACCCTTCAAGAATCTTAAAACCCTTTATCTCCCTTATCATTTTCTTAGCTGTAAGCTCTCTGAGAGGAGCTATTCTGAAGGAAACATCCTTCAATGCCTCCACATAAACACCTCCGATTCCAAACATTAAAACAGGTCCAAAAAGTGGATCCCTCTTCATTCCAATTATTGTCTCTTTCCCCCCCTTTATCATTTTCTGGACAAGAACTCCCCAGATATTCGCATCAGGTCTATTTCTTTTTACCCTTTCCATCATTTCCCTGTAAGCCCTTTCAAGATGCTCCCCATCTTCGATATTCAATTTCACTCCTTCAACATCAACTTTGTGGAGAATATCAGGGGAGACAATCTTAAGGGCAACAGGATAACCTATCTTTTCAGCATTTCTCAGGCACTCCTCAATATCTTTTGCAAAATAATGGGGTGGAAGGGGAAATCCATAGGCTAATAAGACCTCATCTGATTCAGGCTCTGGAAGAAAATTTCTTCCTTCTCTTTTTGCTTTTTCTATAACCTCTCTGGCTCTCTTTTTATCCACATCCTCATATTTCCTGACACTTGTCAATGGTCTCCTTATCCACCATCCATACTCACAGAGCTTAGCCATAACTTTTGCTGAGACCTCAGGGAAAATATAGTTGGGAATCCCTTCCTCCTCAAGGATCTTCGATGCTTTTTCCATATCTTCTGTCCCCATAAAGCTTACAGTTACAGGCTTTCCATATCTTGGAACAGTATCCCTTATAGTCTTTGCGATTGCTTCAAGGTCTGTGAAAACTGTTGGAGTGCAAATTATTACTGCACCGTCAACAGAAGGATCTTCAAGAACATATTTTATAGCAGCTTCATATCTGTCCTCTTTTGCATCTCCAATTATGTCCACAGGATTTTCAATGGAGGCTGTAGGAGGAAGAACCCTTGAAAGCTTCTCCTTTGTTTTATCCTCAAGAGTTGCCAGAAGCGCTCCACCTTTAACAATTGCATCTGTTGCAACAATTCCAGGTCCGCCCGCATTTGTTATTATTGCTACCCTGTTGGATCTTGGAGGAGGTTGGGTTGAGAAAGCTATACCGCAATCAAAGAGCTCCTCAAGGCTATCAACCCTTATCACTCCAGCCTGCATGAAGAAGGCATTGTAGATTTCGTCTGAGCCTGCAATGGCTCCTGTGTGAGAGGATGCTGCCTTTGCTCCTGCTAAGGTTCTCCCTGATTTTATAACAAGAATGGGTTTTTTCTCTGAAATCTCCCTTGAAAGTTCCATAAACTCAGAAGGATTTACAAGATCCTCAAGGTAGAAGAGAATAACCTTTGTCCTATCATCGTCTTTCAAAACAAGAAGGAGGTCATTTTCATTTACATCAGCCTTATTCCCAACTGATATAAATTTTGAAATGGATATATCCCTCTTTCTTGCATATTCAAGGGCGGCAACACCAAAGGCGCCACTCTGAGATACAAAGGCAATGTTTCCAGCTTTAGGAACAAAAGGGCGAGCAAAGGTGGCGTTTAGAGAAATTTCAGGATCAGTATTTATGATACCAACACAATTTGGACCGATCACAGAAATCCCATATTTTCTTGCTACTTCAATAAGCTCCTTCTCCAGTTTTAAACCCTCTTCTCCAATTTCCTTAAACCCGGCGGTTATAACCACAACTCCTTTCACCTTCTTTTCACCACACTCTGAAACCACTTTGCTAACCATTGTATTTGGAACAATAATGACTGCGAGGTCAATATCGTCAGGAATCTCAAGAATTGAAGGATAAGCTCTTACTCCAAGAATGCTTTTTGCTTTAGGATTTACTGGATAAACAATCCCTTTATATCCACTGAAAAGGATGTTCCTGAAAACAGCCATTCCAACACTGTCAGGTCGAGATGAAGCTCCAATAACTGCCACAGATTTCGGTGAAACTATTGTTTTTAAATTTGTTGCATCCATCTCTTAACTCCTAAATTTAGAACTATTCCTTGATTAAAGGTCGCAATTATAAATCATATTTCTTCCATCTTGTTATTCTTCTCGCTCAGATATTTACCACCTCAGAATAACTGCCCCCCATGTGAAACCTGCCCCAAAGGCATTCATTAAGATGAGATCACCCTTTTTAAGCTTACCTTCTCTGTTCAACTCATCCAATGCAATGGGAATTGTTGCAGCAGACATGTTCCCATATCTCTCAATGTTCGTATAAACTTTTGAAGGGGCTATTTTTGCCCTCTCTGCTGTTGCATCAATTATCCTTATGTTTGCCTGATGGGGTATAAAATATTTTATATCCTCTCCTGAAATCCCTGCCTTTTTCAAAACCTTAATTGCTGAATCTCCCATGTTTTTAACTGCATGTTTGAAGACATCATTCCCTTTCATGTGAATTGTGTGGAGCTTCTGTGAGACTGTTTCAAGGGTTGCAGGCATTCTGCTCCCACCAGCAGGCTGGTATAAAAGTTCTGCGAGAGAGCCATCCGCAGCCCAATAACTGGAGAGAATTCCTGAGTCATCATCACTTTCCTCAAGAATTGCAACCCCAGCACCATCTCCGAAAAGAACACATGTGGATCTGTCCTCCCAGTTCACAATCTTTGTTAGAGCCTCAGCTCCTGCAAGAAGAACCCTCTTACTAACTCTATTCTTTATCAATGATTCGGAAATTATCAATCCATAGATGAAACCAGTGCATGCTGCAGAGATATCAAAAGCTGGAATACCGTTTATTCCAAGAGCTTTCTGGACCCAGCATGCAGTTGATGGGAAAAGGGTGTCAGGAGTTGCAGTTGCAACAATTATTGCATCAATTTCAGATGGCTTAAGCCTCGCCATCTCAAGGGCTTTATAAGTAGCTTTCACAACTAAATCAGAGGTTGCTTCCTTTTCATCTGCAATCCTTCTTTCCCTTATTCCAGTCCTCGTCCGAATCCACTCATCAGAAGTATCGACCATCTTTTCCAGATCAAAGTTTGTCAAAACCTTTTTTGGTAAATAAGAACCAGTTGCTATAATTTTTACCTTCGCCATTTAAAACTCCAAAGAATCAAATTTTACAATAAAAACTTGATTTAAGCAAAGAAAATATTATAATTAAATGCAAAATTCATTCTGACAATCTTAGCATTGAGCCATTTTTTCGTGCAAAATCCATAGAAACTTTCATCAGAAGGAACCCAAAGAAAAGATAAAATGCACTCATGGCAATAACTTTTATTCCAGAGTAGGAAAAACCTGAGCTGAATCCATAATAAACTCTGAATTCGTCTAGGGTGTAAGTCAAAGGGAAAAGGAGTGCAATTGATCTTACCACCTTTGGAAGCTCACTCACAGGGTAGTAAATTCCTGAAATCAGCATAAGGATTGTGGCAAGGGACCAGGCTGTTATCTCAGCCCTCTGCCCGAAGAAAACAACGAGTATGCAAACTATAAGACCAATTATCAAGCCGTTTATTCCAAGTCCAATATAGAACCAGAGAGTGGGAAGAAAGCCTGGTAAATAGAAGGGGAAGAAGAGAATGGAGCAGAAGTAAAGAACAACAAAGCAGATTGCTCCTCTTATCATTCCCACAACCCACGGACCAA
>JBBIMS010000087.1:5191-6859 GCA_037444285.1 Candidatus Aminicenantota bacterium
CATAAATTCCTGTTGGTGTAAGAAATGTTTGTTTAAGACTCTTTCCCCATATATCGTAAAGGAGTGCATAGGCAACATCAAGCTGGATTACCTGGAGAACACCCATGGCTATAGCACCTGAAAGGACAAAACCGAGCTCTTCAGGATTGAACTGGAAATATTTAGCCATAAGCCCTATGGAGACAACACCTATTACTGGCCAGAATATTAATTCTGCAAATCCAAAACCATTCCTTATACTAAAAATCCAGCTTCGATAAGCAAAGGCGAGAGTTCTATTTAACCAGTTCAAGGAACACCTCCTCAAGATTTTTAGCTTTAACCTGCTCCTTTAGCTCATCGATTGTTCCAAGGGCTATAACCTTCCCCTTGTTTATAAAAGCAATCCTCTCGCACATCATCTCCGCCTCATGCATGTAATGGGTCGTCAGGATTATTGTCATTCCCCTTTCTTTATGAATACTCTTTATAAAATTCCTTATCCTGTAAGCTATATCAGGATCAAGTCCCACTGTAGGCTCGTCCAGAAAAAGGATCTCAGGGTCATTCAGAAGGCTCTTTGCAAGAGAGAGTTTCTGCTTTGTCCCTGTGGAAAGCTCATCAAATCTCTTTTTCTTAAAATCTCCAAGACCAAACCATTCTATACAGTTCTCGACTTTTTTCTTAAGCTCATTCCCTTTAAGGCCATAAAGCATTCCATAAAAATATAGAATCTCCTCAACTGTAAATGACCATGGGAAATTGGGATTTCCTGAACTCATGTTTAGCTTCTTTCTAATATTGTCGTGGGAATGGAAAATATCCTTTCCGAGGATTTTAACTCTTCCTTCGTCAGGGAATAAAAGGGTTGAAAGGATGTTCAGAAGAGTTGTCTTCCCTGCCCCATTGGGACCGAGAACACCGAACAACTCCCCCTTTTTTATCTCAAGGGAAACCCCATCAAGGGCTTTTGTCTTTTTTCTTATTGGAAAGCCTCTATAAAAAGTCTTTGAAACATTATTTACTTCAATGGCAATGTCACTCCCATTCATTTTAGACCCTCCAGAATCCTCTTTAAAATCAGAATTCGAGAAGCATTTTCAAGGAGCAAAGTATTGAAAAACGCCTCTTCAAGGGAATCTCCGATAGCAAATGTGCCATGAGATTCAACAACAACAATTTTTGAGCTACAAAGAAAAAGAGGAGCTTTTTCTGCAACCTCTTCAGAAGAAACTTTTCTCTCCACTTTCAGGACAGGAACATCACCAAGGATTATCCTCGCCTCTTCATCTACTGGAGTTATTTTATCAGCAAGGGTTGAAAGAAGAACTGTGTAAGGGGGGTGAGAATGGATAATGGCTCTGGCAGATGTTTTTTTATAAATTGACTGATGGGTTGGATGCTCCATGGATGCTTCCTTCCAGAAGCCATCCAAGCCTATTTTGACAATATCTTTCCTTTTGAGCTCTCCCATAACCGCTCCATGCCTTGTAATGAAGACTGTTTCACCTTCCCTGATGCTCATGTTCCCTCCATGGGCTATTACCAACCCTTGATTTTCCAGAGCTTTTCCTATCTTTAAAAAATGCTTGAATTCCATTATAATTTTATAATACAATTTTGTTTGATTGTCAATATCTATTATTTATTTTTGCATAGATGTTTTGACAAAAATAATTTGTGTTGATG
>JBBIMS010000088.1:0-6802 GCA_037444285.1 Candidatus Aminicenantota bacterium
ATGTTGGTTGGAATTATGTGGAGAAGAAGCTCGCCAATCTTTATCTCGCTCTGAGCAGCTGATTGAATTTTTGATTGGTCAACATCTCCAATGGAAACTCCAACTCCTGGCTTTGTAACCATAACAAATAAAAGCCCTATAAAAAGGGCGATTGTTGTGGCAATCTCAAAATAAATTATTGCTTTTAGTCCTATTCTCCCTAACTTTTTGAAATCTCCAGTTCCTGCAATGCCAACAAGGAGAGTTGAAAAGATTAAAGGGACAATAATCATTTTTATCATTCTCAAGAAAGCATCAGCCAAAGGTTTGGAAGCTGCTCCCCACTTTGGAAAAACCAAGCCGAAAATTATACCGAGAATTAAACCGATAAAAATTTGTGTTGTAAGTTTCGGAGCTCTCATTTACACTCCTTATTAAAGGAAGATTTTAAAAAAAAGCATATTTAAAGTCAAATGTAATTGGGTAGAAGTATCTAATCCTTTAAAATATTATCAATTTTTTCTTTAAGATTCTCCTTTAAAATTTCTATTTCATTCATCATTTTTGCCTTGAATTCTTCATCTTTGATTGAAGGAAGGTTAATCTCCACATTACTTATCCCGCCAAGCATCCCGGAAAGAACGACAAAATTTGCAACCTTCCAGTCACTCATAACATTTGGATTTATTTTTTCCTTTATATTCCCCAACTCATTAAAAATAAGATTGCACAACTTTGCTGTTTTCAATGGGACTTCCGAAGCTTTCTTAAATGCCTCCTGTATTCTTGCAGAACGAATTTTTTTTTCCTCATCCGTATTCTTGGGAAGGGAAAATGCTGAAATGACCTCATCAAAAGCTTCAGAGTCAAGATCCATAAGCTCTTTTAACTCTATCTCCCAGTTCTTAGCCTTTTCTCTGAGAATTCTTAGCTCTTCTATGTCAGATTTTTTAAGAGTTATGGAACATACCATCTGAAAAAGTGCAGAACCCATAGCTCCTGTAAAGGCTGATACTGTTCCTCCTCCAGGAGTTGGTGAATCCGAAGAAAGAAGAGTTAGAAAATCTTCAATCCTCATTTCTTTAAATTTTCTTTCACGACCCATAATTCCTCCTCTATTTTATTTTGAAAAATTCCTTTAATTTTTTCTCTATATGATTCCTGTTATCAAACCTTACCTCAATCAATTCTACATCCTTCCTTTCCTTTATTTTTTTAAAAAACCCTGAATTTTCTTTGTGAATAACTCCTATTACAATTTTGGGAGAATCGAGGGCTTCCATTACCACTTCCCTGAATTTCGAAGAAAGTATCTCCATCTTTCCTATTTCATCTATTATTACAATCTCCTTTTCCTTTATTGCAGAAAAAACCGATTCAACAGCAATTTCTTCTAGGTCTTTAATATTGACAGAGTACTTGCCAATCATGAATTCCCCCTTTTCTTTATGGGCAAGAATCCCCTTCTTCCCATCAATAGTCACAATCCTGAACCCAATCCTCTTTCCTTCCTCTTTTATCTCTTCTGTAAAAAATCCTCCTATATTTTTTAAACCAGATGTCACTCTCTTTATAATGGTTGTTTTTCCAACTCCAGGATTACCTGTAAGAAGAATGTTCTTCTTAAGATGCATCTAAAATTATACATCTTTTAAAGATTTAAATAAACAGGGGCTATAAAAGATAAAGCCTGAGCTTATCTCCCTTTTTGACCTTAAGAATTTTCTCTGCAGACTGGAGGAATGCTCCGATCTCGAGAAAATCAGAACTTCCAATTACGAGGATAGCCTCTCCTACACTTCCTTCTGAATAGCTCCTTTTCAATTTATCTATTACCCTTCCACCAATTTCAACTTTTAAGCTCTTTCTATTTTCAAGAATGAAGGAAGGAACATTTGTTATTAAATTGCCAAATCTATCAATATGAATTATCTCCCCTTCATAGATTCCCTCATCAATCTTCTTTAGCTCTGGAAATTTCAGCCTTATCCAATCTTTGCACACATCTCCAAAACTGCTCATATTAATACCCTTTGCAAGCCATGCAGAAACAGGAGCCATTATATCTCTACCGTGAAAGGTGTTTGAAACCTTTGGAAGAAAGTAATGGGAGGAAGTTACTGAAATGACAGTTGACTCTTCCTCTTCATCTATCACAAAGGAGAGAATCCCATTATCAGGGGCAATAAAATAATAATTCTTATAATATGCAAGAAGAATTCTTCTTTTAGAGCCAACCTCCGGGTCAACAATAGTAACGAATATTGTTCTCTGGGGAAAGTAATTATAGGAAGCTCTCAAAACAAAACCAGCCTCAAGAATGTCAAAAGGAGTAATATTATGAGTTATATCCACTATTTCTACTTCTGGGTTTATAGAAAGAATCACTCCTTTCATTGAACCAACAAAATAATCAGATTCTCCGAAATCAGTTATAAAAGCAACAATTCGTTTCATTTAAATTTGAAAAATCAAGCTTTTTTATTTACAAAATTGCTTCTTTAGTTTGAATGTCTTTTTTCTCTTCTTTCAAAAGAGCGCATTCAAGGGCTTCCTTTATTCCTCTTACCAGCCTGAATTTCATCTCCTTTCTGATTGTAGATGGAATTTCCTCAAGATCCTTGGAATTCTCTTCAGGAAGTATTATTTCCTTTATCCCTGCCCTTCTTGCTGCAAGAACCTTCTCTTTAATACCCCCTACTGGAAGTATGCTTCCCCGCAGAGTTATTTCCCCTGTCATAGCAACATCTCTTCTCACAGGAATTCCAGAGAAGGCTGAAATCATTGAGACTGCAATCGTTATCCCAGCAGAAGGACCATCCTTTGGAATCGCACCCTCCGGAATGTGGAGATGAATATCTTTGTCAGCAAAGAAGTTTTCATCAATTCCAAACTCTGAGGCATGGGCTTTTGCATAACTTAGAGCAGCCTGAGCAGATTCTTTCATTACATCTCCAAGAGAACCTGTTAAAATAAGGGCTCCCTTCCCCTTCATTACTGTTGTTTCTACGAATATTATATCTCCTCCAGTAGCAGTCCACGCTAAACCTGTAGCAACACCTATCTGATTTCTTTCAAGGAGTTGATCCTTGAATAGTTTTGGAGGGCCAAGGAACTTGTGGACATTTGCCTCTGTTATTTTGAAAGGACCTTTTTTACCTTCAGCGATATTCTTTGCCACCTTCCTGCAGATGGAAGCAAGTTGTCTTTCTAAGTTTCTAACTCCTGCCTCCCTTGTATACTGGGAAATTACTTTCTTAATAGCTCCTTCGCTAATAATAATATCATCAGGTTTTAATCCATTTTCTTTTATCTGTCTTGGTAGAAGATGTCTTTTTGCAATTTCTAACTTTTCTTCCTCTGTGTAACCTGGCAGATGTATTACCTCCATTCTATCAAGAAAAGCTGGATGAATTGTGTCAAGAATGTTCGCAGTGGTTATAAACATTACCTTTGAAAGATCAAAAGGAACGCCAAGGTAATGGTCTCTGAAGGAGTAGTTCTGCTCGGGATCAAGAACCTCGAGGAGAGCTGACGATGGGTCTCCTCTGTAATCAGCTCCAATTTTGTCAACTTCATCCAGCATAAAGACAGGATTGTTGGATTTCGCCTGTCTCAAACCCTGAATTATCCTTCCAGGAAGGGCTCCAACATATGTTCTCCTATGCCCCCTTATTTCAGCCTCATCTCTAATCCCACCTATTGACATTCTGACAAATTTTCTTCCAAGGGCTCTGGCAATGGATTTTCCCAAAGAAGTTTTCCCAACTCCTGGAGGCCCTACAAAGCAAAGTATTGGTCCCTTCATCTTTTTATTGAGCTTCTTAACTGAAAGAATCTCCAGGATTCTCTCTTTCACTTTTTCAAGACCATAGTGATCTTCATCAAGAATTCTCCTAGCTCTGTTTATGTCAAGATTGTCCCTTGTGCTAATATTCCATGGAAGTTCAAGCATCCATTCAAGATAGTTCCTCACAACCGCTGTTTCTGCAGAATCTGGATGCATCCTCTCCAGCTTCTTTAGTTGCTTCTCTACCTCCTCCCTTGCCTCCTTTGGCATCTTTAATTTTTCAAGTTTTTCTCTCATCTGCTTTATTTCTTCCTGAAGTTCCGAAGTTTCACCAAGCTCCTGCTGGATTGCTTTTAACTGCTGCCTTAGGAAATACTCTCTCTGGGATTTATCAATTTCTCCCTTGGCTTGCTGAGCTATATGCTGCTGAAGCTCAAGAACTTCAATCTCTTTTCCAAGATAATAATAAACCTTTTTCAACCTTTCAACGGGGTTCAAAATTTCAAGGAGTTCTTGAGCCTCTGGAACCTTCAGTTCAAGGTTTGCACCTGTTATATCTGCAAGCCTTCCTGGATCCTCAATATTGGAAATCAAAATCATAAATTCTGCAGGTAACTGCTTTCCAAGGTTTATAGCTTTCTCGAAAGAAGCCCTAACACTTCTCATTAGAGCAATGACTTCCATTGATTCCTTGTCATATTCTTCGTCCTGGACAAGAGAAATATTTGCCTCAAAGTAAGGGTCTGTCATAGTGAAATTCTCAACCTTTGCTCTTGTAAGACCCTGAACGAATATCCTTATTCTTCCATCCGGAAGTTTGAGCATCCTGAGGATCATGCCAACAGTCCCCATTTGATATATCTCTTCAATCTTTGGTTCTTCAATCGATGGATCCTTTTGAGTTAAAAGAAGAATTAATCTGTGGGTTGAAAGGGATTGATCTATTGCTTTTTTGGATTTTTCCCTTCCAACAAATAAAGGTTGAGCCATAAATGGGAAGAAAACTATATCTCTCACCAGTAAAACTGGTATTGTAGCAGGTATTGAGATTTTTTCTTCTTCAGGAATTTCTCTTTCGTCTTTCATCTTTCCTCCTACTCAATTAAAATTTCGAAAGGAGTTTCCTCCTTCTGAGCCGATATTTTTGGAAAGTAAACCGTAAGGATTCCATTTTTCAATACTGCTCTTGAAGAAGATGGGTCAAGAGCTCTTGGCAAATTTATAACTCTTTGAAAGTAGCCATATTCCCTCTCCATCAAAAGAAACCTGAAGTTTGGTTCAGAACAAGAATAACCTCTTTTTACCCCCCTTATATCAAGGCGATTTCTGAAAACAAGAATTTTCAAATCGTCCTTCTCCACTCCCGGAACCTCAATTTCAACTATTGTCTCTTTATCATTCTCATAAATGTCTAAGTTAGGTCTCCAAAATGTCAAAATTGGCTTTGTTGCTTCAAAAAAACCCTCTATTATCATCTCTATCTCTTTCTCCACTTGCATTATTTCAGAAAGGATCGATGTTCTCTTCCTCATTTTTAACTTTCCTTCATCAGAATTGCTACTTCACTCATAAATTGGTCTATGTCTTTGAATTCCCTGTATACAGAGGCAAATCTGACATATGCTACTTTATCAATCCCTTTAAGTCTCTCAATTACCCTTTCTCCAATCCAGGAGGAAGGAACTTCTCTAACATTCATTTCCTGAACCTTTGATTCAATTTCAGATACAATCTCATCAAGTTTTTCCATGGAGACAGGTCTTTTCTCACATGCTTTTATAAGCCCTGTAAGGAGTTTCTGTCTCTGGAAAGGCTCTCTTCTACCATCTTTTTTTATAACCATTATTGGAATATTCTCTATCCTCTCATATGTTGTGAATCTTTTCCCGCATTTCAAGCACTCTCTCCTCCTTCTTATTGATGAGCCATTCTTAAAAGGTCTTGAATCAATGACCCTATCCTCATGAAAACCGCAGTAAGGACATCTCACTCTTCCATCTCCTTCATCATTTTTATTTTAATCCAACTTATCCCTTCTTGCCAAGAGGCTAAAGTCCCCAATAAAACAGTTGTTCCTACAACAAGTAAATGCATTATCAATGTATAACCAACTGCAAGATCTCTGTCCACACCAAAAATTGAAACAAGGGCAATTCTGCTTGCTGCGTGAAAACTTCCAACCATTCCTGGAGTAGGAATAGAAGCTCCAACTGCGAGAATCAAAATATAGGGAAATGTTAAAATGAAATTCTGCTTCACTTTCGAAAACCAGAGGAAGGAATAATAGGAGAGGGCAATACAGAGCCAGAGGATAACGGAGAAAAACAAAGAATAAATTGTATTTTTACCCGATTTGGAGAAAAAATTTATTCCTTCCACAAATCCATTACCTATTTTCATAACCCCATCTCTTATTTTTGCAGGGAAAGGCTTTGTGATAAAAAGAATGAATTTCTCAGTCCAGTGCTTCTTTTTCAAAAGTATAATGGCAAGGATAATAAAAATAAAAGCAAAAAGAAAGGCTAATGCACTACCCTTTTTAATGGTTATAAACAATGGACTCTCTTCAGCTTTTCTATTTCCACAAATAAAGCTCCAAATAATAAAAACTGCATAAAGGGAAAGAACAGATAAAACATCAAGGATCCTCTCCATAACAACAGTTCCAAAGGCATAACTTCTGCTTATATTTTCCTTTGTCCCTAATATTACAGGTCTTGCTATCTCTCCTATTCTTCCTGGCAATGTGTAACTTATTGAAAAACCTATAACTATTGAGTTGAAAAGACTTTTGAAAGAAATTTTCTTAACTGAAGCAAGCATAAATCTCCATCTGATTGCTCTTATTACAAAGTTAAGGGCTGTTAAGAAGGAAAAGAAGAAAATAGAGGGAAGAGTGATTTTTGAGAGGTGAAATAACATCTCATTCCAGTTTGTATTCCTGAGGAATAAATATAAGAGCAAGCCTGTAACAATGAGAAGAAGAAATGTCCTCCAAATCCAATTTCGCATCTTACAATTCTATATTCTTAA
>JBBIMS010000089.1:0-6724 GCA_037444285.1 Candidatus Aminicenantota bacterium
AGAGGATTTTGAGCCTGACTACTCAGTGGATTTTTCAGAAGTTAAAGGTCAATACTATGGCAAAAGGGCTATTGAGGTGGCTGTTGCTGGAGGGCATAATCTCCTTATGGTAGGTCCTCCAGGGACGGGGAAAACAATGCTTGCAAGAAGAATCCCTACCATCTTACCGCCTCTTACATTTGAGGAAATGACTGAATTGACAAAAATTTATTCTTCCGCTGGGTTGATTGACCCAAAAGAAGGAGTAATAAAGGAAAGACCCTTTCGTTCTCCCCACCACACTGCAACCCAGATAGCCCTTGTTGGAGGAGGGCATATTCCCAAACCAGGAGAGGTAAGTCTTGCCCACAACGGAGTTCTATTCCTTGACGAACTACCCCTTTTCGAGAGAAGCACCCTTGAGGCTTTGAGGCAACCCCTTGAGGACGGTAAAATTACTATTTCACGGGCTGGAATTTCGGTAACATTTCCCGCAAGGTTTATCCTTGTTGCAGCCATGAACCCCTGCGAAGATTCTACAGGTATAATGGATGGAGATTGCTCACCTTCCCAAAAAATGAGATACTATTCAAAACTCACCCTCCCTCTCCTTGACAGAATTGATATTCATATAGAAATTCCAAAGGTAAAATTTAAAGATATGGTATCGGATAAGGATGAGGAGCCATCTTCCACGATAAGGGAGAGGGTTTGTAGAGCAAGGGAAATCCAGTGGAGGAGATTTAAGGGGAAAAAGATTTTCTGTAATGCTCAGATGGGGACAAGAGAACTGAGAAAATTCTGTCCGTTGGATTCCAAATCACTGGAACTTCTGGAAATGGCTATGCAAAGGTATGGGATGTCAGCAAGGGCTTTTGATAGAATATTGAAGGTATCAAGAACAATCGCTGACCTTGAGGGAAAAGAGAATATCGAGGCTTATCATGTGTCAGAAGCGATTCAATATCGAATTCTTGACAGGGGAAGACTGTAGTATTATCTTATTTATAATTGAAGTAATTTTTGGGTTAGATTATGAAAGAAATAGATAATTCTAAGACCCAGAGGATAGGGAAAAGTTTAGGATATTTCCTGATTGTTCTGAAAGGAACTGAGAGGGATTTTGGAAGGGAATTCTGTATTGAGAAGGAGAAGGTTATAGTTGGAAGGGGAATGGATGTTGATTTTCAAATCTGGGATTCAAAGGTATCAAGAAACCATCTTGCCATTTATCTTTTTACCACTGAAAGTGGTGAGAAGAGAGTAGTATATGAAGATCTCATGAGCACAAATGGGACTTATGTCAATGAAAAGTTTTCAACAAAGGGAGAGCTTAGAAATGGTGATAGAATAAGGATTGGAGATACTATTCTAAAATTTGAGGTTATGGATGAGTTGGAACAAGAGTTTAGCAAAAGACTCTACAGAATGGCTGTCACAGATTCTTTAACAGGGCTTTACAACAAAGAGTACTTTTACGATGAGCTAAGAAGGCAATTTCACATTGCAGTAAGGTATGGAAGGGAGTTGTCCCTTATTATGCTTGATATAGACAATTTCAAGCAGGTGAATGATACACATGGTCATATTGCCGGGGATGAGGCTTTAAAAAGCGTAGCCTTTGCAATTCTGGAAACAGTCAGGTTCCAGGATGTTGTGTCAAGATTCGGAGGAGATGAATTCTGCATTTTACTTCCTGAAACCTCTATTTCAGGAGCGAGATTCCTTGGCTACAGAATTAAGAGAGCAATAGAAAAGCTCAATTTGTCTTCTGACAAAGGCTTTTTTAAAATAACTGTATCTATGGGAGTTGTGTCAACAAAGGGAGTGATGAATTTTATTGATTTTATAAAAAAAGTTGACGATGCTCTTCTTGAAGTAAAGAGGAGCGAAAGGAGTAGAATAAATGTTAAGGAATGAGAGAGGGAGCGGGTTTTTAAAAGTTCTAATTTATCTTATTTTGATTGCTTATATTGGATTACTTATTTTCAGGTTTGTTTCAATTTCCATAAGGTATAAGGATCTGGATGTAAAGATAAGGGATATTATAAGAAACTCAATTGAATGTAATCGGGATAAGCTTATGGAGCAGATCTACAATTTGCTGGATGAGAGAGGAATAATCCCTTTAGAAGAGGAAATAGTTGTTCAGTGTAAAGGAAACAGGGCAAGGGTGAGTTTTTCCTATGAAGAGATTCTCGATGGAATTCTCTTCAAAAAGAAGATTTTAAAGAGGGTTGAGGTTGAAGGAGTGATAAGTTGATTTTTAGAAAAGTTCTGTTATACTTGGGAAGGATGTTGAAATGGTTTTAATAAATCCTGCAATTAAAGAAGTTGTTGTAAAGATAGTCTACTATGGACCAGGGCTGGGGGGAAAAACCACTAATCTAAAGTATATCTACGACCATATTGAACCTTCCACAAGAGGTAAAATGATTTCCTTATCAACAGAAGGGGACAGGACCCTCTTTTTTGATTTTCTCCCAATAAAACTCGGTGAGATCAGTGGATATAATGTTAGGGTTCAACTTTACACAGTTCCAGGACAGGTTTTTTATGAAGCTACGAGAAAGCTTGTCCTTAATGGGGCTGATGGGGTTGTTTTCGTTGCAGATTCCCAAAAACATGTTTTTGATTCCAATCTTGAAAGTTTGGATAGCCTCAAAAATAATCTCAGGGAAAAGGGGATAAGGTTTGAGGATATTCCCCTTGTTTTTCAGTTTAATAAACGAGATTTAAAAGAAATCCATGATTTAAATTATCTCAACAGGGAACTAAATGAGCTTAAAAGACCGTTTTTTCCAGCAATTGCAATAAGAGGGGAAGGAGTAATGGAGACATTTAACATGATATCTGAAATGGTGATAAAAAGCATTGCCCAGAGAATTGATAAGAATGGCTCATTTAAAACAGTTCCTATCTCCTCACCAAAAATTTTAGCGCCAGAGGAGAAAACAGTTTCTGAGGCGAAACCGGTTGGAGATAAATTTGTAGAAAAATCTTTTTCTATGAAAGGTTCAATTAGCGAAGAAGAAACAGTGCCAACTTTGAAACCCATGGAGGAATCTGAATTTATTGAGAGCAAAGAACAGGAGATAAAAATCCCTATAGAGATTGAACTTAAAGGGAAAGAAACAGCAAAATTTGAAATTAAAATTACTGTCACTGTGAAAAGGAAGGACTGACCTTTTAACCTGAGGTATAGAAATCTGTTCCTTCAAAACTTTCCTTTTTGATTTTCCTTTTTTTCAAGAGGGAGTTAAGGATCTCTAACATTTCCTCCTTATTAATGTTGAATACATTTAAAAGCTCTTCAAAGGTTAAAGGTCTTCTCTTTGCCATCTCCATGATTTTTTCTTCAAGACCTGTATCTAATATTTTCTTCTCCTTTTTTTCTTTTGGCATTACTATCTCTGCCTTTTCTCCTAAGATTTCCTTTATTTTTTTCATCTCTTCAAAGGTTAAGGGTTTTGCCCAATTCTCTGAAGGTGGCCTCACAACTGTATTTAAATGAATTTTGTCAGGATTAATTTTCTCAATAACTTCTTTCAATTTCAAAATCTCTTCTGCAGAATCGTTCAGACCCTTCACAAAAACAACCTCAAGCCAGATTTTTCCATTATATTCTTTCCTGAGAGAAATTAGTCCCTCAATAATTTTGGGTGGAAGAAGATTGAAAAGGGGTCTATTTATAGCTCTGAAGGATTTTTCTGAAATGGCATTTAGAGAGGGTAAAATTACATCCGCTTTTTTAATAGCATTGCGAACCTCCTTTTTATAAAGGAGGGAACCATTTGTCAGGACTGCAACAGGTATTGATGTTATCTTTTTAATCTCTTCTATAATATAACCTATTTTACTGTGAAGGGTTGGTTCTCCTGAGCCAGTTATTGTAATGAAATCAATGGATGAGTTACTTTCAAGATAAGCTTTTACTTCAGCTATTACCTCATCAGCAGGAACCCACTCTTTAATCTCATCAGTCTTGAGGGTGGTTCTTCCACATTCACAATAAATGCAATTAAAGGTGCAAACCTTTTCTGGAAGGAGATCTATGCCGAGGGACAGACCTAATCTCCTCGAAAAAACCGGACCAAAGATATACCTCATTTTAAATCTTTTCTTTTACCGATTCTACCTTAGCTCTGGCAGTTGAAGGTTTGTCCCTTCTATCATCAATTGTAATCGACATATAAACCCTCTTCGCTCCTGCCTTTATCTGGGCAAGATGCATTGCCTTCAATGCTTCAAAAATCTTCTCAATCTCTCCCTCAATGATTGTTCCCATTCCTGTTATTTCAAAGCTTATTTCCTTCATTTCCTTTATAGCCTTGATGCTCTCAGCAACATAAGAGCTAAGGCTTGTTCCTTCCCCTACGGGGAAAACACTCACAAGGGCAATTGCCATTTTTCAACCTCCATATTAAATTATAAGTCTTTGCTTACTATTTATCCAATTCTAAACCTCTTTTCTCACAGTAACTGCAATTGTTGCTCCTATTATAAGAATCCCTCCGAAAATTGTTCTAATGGATGGAATTTCTTTTAGCAATAAAAATGCGAGAAGAATTCCATAGACAGGTTCAAGGGTGGCGACAATACTTGCAGTTTGGGCTTTTACATGCCTCATTCCTTTTATAAAAAGAGCATGAGCCAGTGCAGTACAGATAATTCCAAGAAAAACAAGGAGGATTATATCTCTGAAGCTAAAAAATTCTGATTTTGTAAGGAAGATAAATGGGGAAAGGAATAGAGTAGCAGAAAGGCACTCATAAAATGTTATCAGCAAGCTGGAGTATTTCTGGGAAAATTTCCTGTTAAAAATGGATAGGACTGAGAATGTAAATCCTGAAACAAGTCCGACGAGAATTCCCTGAGTAACTTTGTTCTTTATCTCCATTTCTGGAATTAAAATTGCAATCCCAAAAAAGGCGACAATTGAGAGGAAAAGATTTGTTTTAATTAACTTTTCTTTGAAAAATAGAGGTTCGAGAAAAACAGTAAATATGGGAAAGGATGAGTAGGAAAGAAGTCCTATTGCCACTGTTGAAATCTGAATAGAATGGAAAAATGTGACCCAGTGAATGGCGAGAACAAAACCAAGAAAAGATAGGAATAAAACAGGAATTTTTTCTGGCAAAAGGGGGATTTTCAGTATTTTTAAAGCCAGAAATAGAGCAAGGCTTGCTAAAAAAACCCTTCCAAAAACAATGGCTAAGGGAGGAAGAGGTAGTAACTTCCCGAATAATCCTGCAAGACCGAATAGAAATACAGCTGTATGTATTCCAAGCAATTTAAATTTAACTATTTCATCAGTATAAATAGAGGGAATTAAACAAGAGCTTGAAGGTCTGGTGAGTCTGTCCTCTGTGAATGACGCTCAATCCATAAAGGATAGCCTTCCCTTTCTCGCATTTTGCTTCTACAAGGGCTGACTTATTAAAGAGCATCTTTTCTCCATGGATATAACCACTCATCAGGATTGAATCTTCAGGATATTTCACAACAGATTTTGCAGAACCTTCATTTCCATAGGATGGTATAACTGTAAAGGCTGGAGAATACTCAAAAAAGGAGGAGCTCTCCCTATCCATTCCGTAGGCTATCGGATTGCTTGTATCACATTCTACCCTCAATATTGAACCTGAACAGTAGAACTCATCAGGTTTTACATCTTTAAGGATATTCACAACAGGAAGCTTTAAAATATCTATTGCAAAATCACAGGAATCTCCTATTGCAATGAGTTTACCTCCTTTCTCCACAAATTCTTTTAGGTTGGCAACCCCGCTTTCTCCAATTCCTCCGACAAATTCAGGAGGCATTGTTCCTGGTTTATGCCCTTCAATTATTGATTCTGGATCCTCAGAAGGAATAATTATTATATCGAATCTATCATTCAAGCTCCCTGCTCTTATATCGCCATCATGAATGCTCTCATAGGGAAATTCAAACTGTTCAAGGACCCAGCGAGTCCATCCTTCATCAATGTTTGCCATCCATGACTGATAAATTCCAATCCTTCCTTTCTTTATTTTTATAGTAGAGTTTCCATCTATTTTTTCTTTTGTTGTATCAATGTTCAAGGACAGTTCCTTTGAAATTTCCTCTATAAAGCTTCTTTTTACTGAGCCAGATGGAATTAAAATTGTTCCTTCAGGGTATATTTTTCCGTTTAATTTTAACTCTTTCTTGCTCCAGAGAACCTCTCCTCCTTTATTCAAGATTCTATTCATTGCTTTGAAGGAATTATTTACTGAATGATTCAGGATGTAAAAGGCGCCTGTTTCTCCAACTTTGCCAAGTTTGCTTGAAATCTCCTTCACAGGGGTCATGTTGACCTTTAAAGGGGTATTTGCTGGAATTGCCTTTACCCCCATGTTATAACTTAGTGTCCAACCTGTTACATCATAACTGCGGAGGGGTGAGCCATCGAATTTCTTGGGACTTACAATTCCCTGCCAGAGGGATGGATACTTTCTTAGATCCGGGTATTTTTGAACTTCCAGGATATTCTTCACATAAAGACCGTAGGGCTGGGATGTAGGAATGATAAATGTTCCTGCTGGATACTTTATCCCATCCGCAACAAAGGATTCATTAGCCCTGTAAATTTTTACTCCGAGAAGTTGCAACCTTTGAAGCATGAGAATAGCAGTTGGATAATCCTTCTGGTCCTCAGGAACAATCCACCCAAAGGGAGGTTCCTTTTTGAATCTCTCAATAACATCCCTTCCCATTTTAT
>JBBIMS010000090.1:0-6717 GCA_037444285.1 Candidatus Aminicenantota bacterium
TATTTATAAATAGGAGGTTTCAATGAAAGGATTTACTCTTGTTGAGATGGTTGTTGTCCTTGCAGTTATTTCAATTCTTGCAGCAATACTTGTTCCAACAGTTGCGAAGCATATTGCAGACTCACAGGTTGCAAGGGCAAACAATGAAGTTCAGGTTATTGGCTCTGCCATTGCATCCCTCTATAAGGACACTGGTTTTTGGCCATATACAAATGCAGATGGTCCATCAGGTGGTGTGAACAGAGCGCTCGGAAATCCTTCAACAGTTCCTGTTGGAGTTGGACCAGATGCAGGAACAGGTGCAGCAAACTGGGGGACATGGGATCCTTCAAAACCCTTGTATGACTATCTTTACTACAATAATCCTGATGGAGACACAGGACCAACAGGTCAGAATGACCCTGGTGATTACCCATTGACAGGTCAATTTGCATGGAGGGGTCCGTATCTTGACAAACCCCTTTACGATGATCCATGGGGAAGGTCCTATGTTGTCTCATCAAGGTATTTTCCCGGAAATTCTCAAATTGCAAATCCAGCAGGTCATAGAGTTCTTGTCCTTTCAGCTGGTTTGAACAGGCTATGGTCTACTCCCTTTGACGATGGGGTAACAAGGCTAACAATTCCTGATGATTCTCCAAGGCATGATGATGTAGGCCTTGTTATTTACACAAACATCTGACAAAATTTGTCACAGGAGAGACAAAAAATGTCCATCTTAGAAGGTGATTTTCTTGACAATCTTGAATGTTTAATTTATTATAAACTATGATATTTGTCACAGGTATGGGAAAAGAGATTTTAAAATCTTGTTTTTCAGAATATCAATCAATCAGCTATCTATTAAAGCCTTCTTCTGATTTCCCTTATAAAAAAAGGCATAAAATTTGCTATTAAGAATAATGAAAGGAGGTTTGCATGAAACAAAAAGGATTTACTTTAATTGAGATGGTGGTTGTCCTTGCAGTTGTCGCAATCCTTGCAGCAATACTTGTCCCAACAATTGCAAAGAACATTCAGGATGCAAACATAGCAAGGGCTCAAAATGAGACCCAGGTAATTGCTGCTGCAATTGCTTCCTTCTACAAAGATCTTGGAAGATGGCCAACTTCAGATGGAACTTCTGGAAACCCAGATGTACATTGGCTAATTTATAGCGAGGGAAGCGATACAGATGCCGGAGCCACAAGTCAATGGAACTATGCCCACACTGATTCCAGTGATAGAATGGAGAATCATCTTGTAACTAATCAGCCGGGAGTAGATGGAACTCCGGGAGCAAGTACTTATCCAACCACTGGAAGATGGAGATGGAGAGGACCTTATTTGGCAGAAATAAGCGCTGACCCATTTGGAATTCACTATTCCTGCAATGTTAGATATCTCTATAACACAATAACCAATGCAGTTTATGTTCTTTCAGCAGGACCTGATAAAGAATGGGATACCACTTTCGGACAAGCACTGCCTGGAACAATTGCTGACGACGATATAGGGACACCTGTAAAGTAAAAAAACTAAGTTTAAGGGAGGAGAGGAATCTCCTCCCTCTCTTTTTTTGCAATTAAAGATTTTTATAATTTTTCTTTATAAATTCAGCATAAAATTAAGTTCCAGTTGTAAGATTGAAATGTAGATGGAAATATTGATTTTCAAGAAATAAAATCACTCAAGAATTTTTGAAGATTTCGAGATAAGGTCTCTTTGGAATATTCTTCTTTAACTTCTTTTCAAAAAATAAAGATTGACTATTTAGTTTTATTTTTCTTAAATTCAAAAGTTAAACTCTACTATCTTTTCCTCAAGAACTGAATTTTTCTTATCCCTCACACAACTGCAGAGGGTGGGGCTTCTTCTTCAGGTGAGCCAGCATTCCTCAATGGAACAGCAACTAAGTATATTGCAATTAGAAGAAGGAATATTCCTCCAACCCAGTAGCTGGGGGCTTTGAAAATTGTGGGTATTTCAACCTGGGCAAATGTAAGACCTGCTCTAACAAGACCTGTCAGAGCTTCTCCAGCAATCAAACCAGAGGCAAGAAGAATACCCACATTCTCAACCCTTGTCTTCTGCGCCTGATTAAATCCCTTCTTTTCAGCCATTTTATCCACAATTGCCCTTATAACTCCACCAACAAATATTGCGAATGTTGTCTCAAGGGGTAGATACATTCCGACAGCAACAAGCATTGGAGAGCGAACTTGAACAAGTATCATGGCTATTCCCATAAATATCCCAACAACAACAAGTGGCCATGCCATCTCTCCTCCAACAATCCCCTGAGATATTGCAGCCATTAAACCTGCCTGAGGGGCGGGAAGCTCCTTGGAGCCAAAGGTAAATGCTCCGTGGAGAACCATTAGAGGGAAGAACAGGACAAGGGAGGCAAGAAATATTCCGAAAATGTCTCCTACCTGCATCTTCCAGGGTGTTCCACCAAGAATATGTCCAACTTTCAAATCCTGAAGCATCTCACCTGCAACTGCTGAAGAGACACAAACAACTGCTGCAACTCCAAGAACTGCAGAAACTCCGTTCATCCCTGTCGCTCCAACAAGAACCATTAAAAGAGCAGCAATTATCAGGGTAGAAAGAGTTAAACCTGAAATCGGGTTGTTGGAAGAGCCTATCATTCCAACAAGATTTCCTGAAACTGCTGCGAAGAAGAATCCAGCAATGAACATAACAACTGCTGCAAGGAGAGCTGTTCCGAAAGCTCCAGAAAATATCTTGTAAAGGAAAACCATAAGGATGAAGGAAACAAGTAAGCCAGCAAGGACAAATTTTATATTCAAATCCTTTTCAATCCTTGATGTTGCCTCACCTGCTCCTGCAGCTTTTTTAACATCTGAAATGGATCTTTTTATTCCAGCGGAAAGATTTTTTCTCATTCTCCACAGGGTGAAGAAGGCACCAACAAGCATTCCTCCAACAGCAATAGGTCTTATTATGAATTTCCAGACATTAACAACCATTCCATCCCATGATACATCTGCGAGAGGAATACCAGGATAGAACTTCTCTGCAAGTTGAGGACCGAGGAAGTAGATTAGAAGAGGAGCAAAGAGCCCCCATGCAAGAACTCCACCTGCAAAGTTAAGAGATGCAAGCCTTGGTCCTATTATGTAGCCAACACCAATATAAGCAGGATAGATTCCAGGACCTGCAACTGCAACAGTCCCACCTGCATCAACTGTAGGTGCGCTCTTATCAGTTCCTAATCTTACAAAGCTCTTTCCTATTGTTCCAACCTTAATTATGAAATCCTTTGAGGCAGCAAAGAGCTTTGTTACTCCAAGGGCATAAATTAAAGCACCAACACCCATTGCCTGGAAAAGGTATTTTGCTCCAGCACTTCCCTTCTGTCCCGCCTTGTGAATTTCAGATGCAGCCACTGATTCAGGGTAAGGGAGTTCGGGATCAGTGACCATAACCCTTCTAAGGAATGTCACAAAGAGGATTCCGAGAAAACCTCCAACAAACATAAGGGCTGATGATTTGAGATAGGCTTCTAAGGTATCAAACCTTGCCCACACTCCTGTTATGAGAAATGCAGGGATTGTAAATATTGCGCCTGCTGCAACAGATTCACCAATTGAGCCAACAGTTCGAGCAAAGTTTTCCTCAAGAATTGAACCACCCATAAGTTTGAGAAAAGCCATTCCAATAACTGCAGCTGGATAGGTAGCAGCAATTGTCATACCTGCTCTGAGTCCGAGATAAGCGTTTGCAGCTCCAAGAATTACACTCATCAGAAGCCCGAGAATTAAAGCCCTTAAAGTAAACTCTTTCATTTCGGTTGTTTCAGGAACAAATGGCTTGTAATTCATTCCATCACTCCTTAAAAAGTTTTAATGGTTCAATTTATATTAAAAATCAATTAATTTCAAGAGTGTTTTTTGCAAATTCCGAGCACTTCAATTTCAACAGAATGAATTGAAAATTTATTCCTTTGAGCAATTTTTTCTAAGAAATTTTTTATTTCTTCAGAGTCAAATTCAATAACCTTTTTGCATTCCCTGCAAATCATGTGTCCATGAATTTTTTTTGAAATTCCCAATTCAAAATGGCTATGCCCCTCTCCAAGGGATACAGCTTTTAAAACTCCACCTTTTACAAGAAGGGAAAGGGTTCTGTAAAGAGTTGCTCTTGAAACATTGATTCCTCTTTCCTTTAGTTTTCTGAAAATCTCTTCAGCATCGAGATGTGTGTCAGGAAAGGAAAATAGCTCCTCAATTATAGCTTTCCTCCCCTTTGTGAATCTCATCCTTTTTGTGTCGAGAAACTCTTTAAACCTTTCTACCTCAATTTTCATCGTATATAATATAATTTTAAATTTCTATGTTGTCAAATATTTTTCTCTTTCGTGGTCGCCTTATTGCAAATTTAAATTGAAAGGGTTAGAATATTCCAGTTGAAATGAGAGTTGAATTAATTATAGAAAAGGTCAAAACTTTTTTGAAATTTTCCATTGTGGGTTTTTCAGGGATAGTGGTTAATATGGGGTTCCTGTGGATTTTTGTTGAAATATTCAAAATGGATAAAAGGTTTGCAGGTGCCCTTTCCATTGAGATTTCAATAATCAACAATTTCCTCTGGAATAACTATTGGACATGGAAAGGAAGAAGAGGAATTCCATTCCTTCATCGTCTCATCCGTTACAATCTCATAACTCTTATCACATCTGCAATTTTCAATTATCTACTTTACATTTTCCTTCTGCATCATGGAGTAAATTACTTGATTGCCCAGATGGCCGGGATTGCTATTGCAGTGGTGATAAACTTCGTCCTTTTTGAAAAGTTTGTTTTTATTGGTAATGTATGGAAATAGGTTTTGATAAAATGTTTATGCTAAATGGAGTTAAATGAAAAGGAGAATTTTTAACTTGGTTTTTTTTACAATGATTGCTATGGTTTTTCTCTCTTATGAAAGAGATTACCTCAGGAAAATGGTTCCTGATGAGGTAAATGGGTGGAAGAAAAGGGAGGTTTCCTTCTATGACAGTAGAAGTATTTTCGATTACATTGATGGAGGTGGAGAACTATACATTTCTTACAATTTTAAGACTTTAATGTCGGTTAGATATGAAAGAAGAGGAGCCCCTACAATTATTGTTGACCTTTTTGATATGGGAAGTTCTGAAGATGCTTTTGGTGTTTTCACCTTCGATAGGGGAGAAGAAGAAGCTGCAATAGGACAGAATTCATGCTACAGAGGTGGACTCCTTACCTTCTGGAAGTCCAGGTACTTTGTCTCTATTTATACTGAAGAAGAGAATGAGGAATCGAAAAAGACCCTTTTCGAAATTGCAAGGGCGATTGAAAATTCAATACCTGAAACAGGAGATATTCCTTATTTGACAAATTTCATCATTGATGAGGTGGAAAAGAGTTCAATAAAGTTTTTCCATGACCAGAACATTTTAAATTCCCATTATTTTCTATCGTATGAAAATATACTAAATCTTGGAAAGGAAACAAACTGTGTAGCTGGTAAAACTTCAAAGGGAGAATTTGTCCTTTTGATTTCTTACCCTGATGAGGTAAAGGCAAAAGCTGCTCACAGAAAATTCCTTTCCTCGTTTATGCCAGGTTCAATGACTGGCTTTGAAAAAATGGAGAATGGTAAATGGAGCGGTATAGGAATTTACAAAGAGATCTTGATTCTTGTTTTTGACTCTTTAGCTGAAGCTGAATGCAGGGAGAAAATTGAAAAAATAAAAGGAAAAATTGAGAAGGAGAAAGAATAAATGAGTAAGAAAATTATAACCAGAAGAGATTTTTTGAAAGCAGGGGCAGGTATTGCCCTTGGAGGAATACTTATTAAAGAGGATAAAACAAAAGTTGAAAAGGGATCTGAAAGAGTGGTTCTTATCCGTGATAAAAATGTATTTATCACAAAGAATAATTTTAATCCAAGGATTGTTCAGAAAATGATTGATGAGGCTTTAATGGTTCTAACAGGAGAAAATGACCCTTTGAAAGCCTGGAAAACTATTATTAGACCCAACGATATTGTTGGAATAAAGAGCAATGTCTGGGCTTATCTACCTACTCCCAAGGAGGTTGAGGAGGCAATTGTAAAAAGGATTAAAGAGGTTGGGGTTTCTGCTGATAAGATTTCAGTGGATGACAGGGGAGTGCTGAGGAACAGGATTTTCAAAGAAGCTACAGCTTTGATAAATGTGAGACCCCTGAGAACTCATCATTGGGCAGGGATAGGAGGTTGTATAAAGAATTACATTATGTTCACTCTTACCCCCTTTCTCCTTCATCCCGACTCCTGCGCAGATCTTGGCTCTATCTGGCAGAAACCCGTTGTAAAAGATAAGACAAGATTGAACATTCTTGTTGCTTTCCGTCCTCTCTTTCACGGAATAGGGCCCCATCATTACAGTGAGTACTATGTGTGGGATTATAAAGGGATAATAGTTGGCTTTAAACCTGCTACAGTTGATGCTTTAGGTGTTCGTATAATTCAGAATAAGAGAAAGGAATTCTTTGGAGAGGACAAGCCTCTTTATGTTCCTCCAAAACATGTTTATGTAGCTGGAACGAAATACAATCTCGGAGAGACAGATCTTTCAAAGGTGAAGATTGAAAAATTGGGATGGGAAGAGGGAATTTTGATCTAAAAAATTCCATTTTTTTGAGGTAGAGAGCAACTGGAAAAGTTAAGATACATATGCGACATTAGGGGGTGACAATGGGTGAT
>JBBIMS010000091.1:0-350 GCA_037444285.1 Candidatus Aminicenantota bacterium
ATTCCGGCAAAAGCTCTATATCGGATAGATTATTTTTCATAACTGTAAACATAAGAATAAAAGGAATCCTTTTGCTTTTCCCCTTTCTAACATTTTCCATTATCTTTGAGAATGTTCCCTCACCTCTAATCCAATCGTTTGTTTTCTCAGAAACACCATCAAGGGAAATCTTTATCTCCTTCAATTTTTTGAATTTTTCAAGTTCTTCTAAAAAATCAGAAAGAGCTGTTCCATTTGTTATGATGCTAAGATTCCCTATGGAATTTGAATTGTTGAGATAGGAAATCAACTCAAATAGTTCTTTCTTAAAGAGGGGTTCTCCACCAGTTATGGCAATGTCGAGCTTGGCT
>JBBIMS010000091.1:360-6696 GCA_037444285.1 Candidatus Aminicenantota bacterium
CCCCATCTTTCCATTGTGGATATAAGATTATCAGCAATTTCCCTTAACCCGTAAATGTCAAGTTCTCTTTCCGAAGAAAAATTATCCTGATAGCAGTGCTTACATCTTAAATTGCATCTGTCAATTATATGCCACTGAACATAAAATCTTTTCATTGTTTAAGTAAAAAATATAAAACAGATAGCAGAGCACTGTCAATTTTATTGTTTTTTTGGAAATATTATGATATAAAAATAATTTCACACTTTTTTGTGGAGGAGCTTATGAAAAAAGGAAAATTTCTCTTCACATCTGAGTCTGTAACAGAAGGGCATCCTGATAAAATTGCAGATCAGATTTCTGATGCGGTTCTCGACTCAATAATGGAGCAGGATCCCAATGGTAGAGTTGCTTGCGAAACCCTTGTAACAACAGGACTTGTCTTTATAGCAGGTGAGATAACAACTTCTGGATATGTTGATCTTCCAAAGGTAGTAAGGGACACAGTGAGAGAAGTCGGTTATACAAGAGCTAAATTTGGTTTTGACTTTGAAACATGTGCTGTTATTTCAGCAATTCAGGAACAATCTCCTGATATTGCTCAGGGAGTAGATATTGGAGGAGCTGGGGATCAGGGAATGATGTTTGGATATGCATGCAGAGAGACTGAAGAGTTAATGCCTCTTCCCATTATGCTGGCTCATAAGTTGGTAAAAAGACTTGCAACAGTTAGAAAGGATGGAATTCTCGATTATTTGAGACCTGACGGAAAGAGTCAGGTAACTGTTGAGTATGAGAACGGAAAACCAGTAAGGGTTGATACAATAATTCTATCTGCCCAGCATTCACCATCTGTAACCCAGAATACTATAAAGGAAGATTTGATAGAACTTGTTATAGAACATGTGATTCCCAAGGAATTAATGGATAAGAATACAAAGATTTTTGTTAATCCAACAGGAAGGTTTGTTGTTGGTGGACCCCTTGCAGATACAGGTTTAACGGGAAGGAAAATTATGGTTGACACCTACGGTGGGAGGACTCCCCATGGAGGAGGGTGTTTTTCAGGTAAAGATCCAACAAAGGTTGACCGTTCTGCTGCATACATGGCGAGGTATCTTGCTAAAAATATAGTTGCAGCAGGGATTGCCAATGAGATAGGAATTCAGATTGCTTATGCCATTGGTATTGCTGAACCTGTCTCTATAATGGTTGATACTTATGGAACAGGAAAAATCCCTGATGAGAAAATAGTTGAATTGATAAGAGATATGTTTGACTTAACCCCTTCTGGGATAATCAAGTTCCTTGATCTAAGAAGACCGATTTACAAGAAGACAGCAGTTTACGGTCACTTTGGAAGAAATGAAAAAGAATTTACCTGGGAAAGAACAGATTCAGCAGAAAAATTGAGAAAGGAGGCAGGCTTAAAGTAAAATGGAATATCACATAAAAGATATATCTCTTGCAGAGAAGGGAAGGCTTAAGATAGAATGGGCAGAAAGGCATATGCCAGTTCTTCTTAAAATAAGGGAAAGATTCTCCAAAGAGAAACCCCTTAAGGGAGTTAAAATATCCTGTTGTTTGCATGTTACCTCAGAAACTGCTGCCCTTGTAAAAACTTTAAAGGAAGGTGGTGCAGATGTTGTTCTTACAGCTTCAAATCCTTTGAGCACTCAGGACGATGTGGCAGCATCCCTTGTTCAGGATTTTAAAATTCCTGTTTTTGCAATAAAAGGAGAAGATAATCAAACTTACTATTCCCATATAAACAAGGCTCTTGACCACAATCCAGTTATTACAATGGATGATGGAGCGGATCTTGTCTCCGAAATCCATCTCAGGAGAAAGGAGCTCCTTTCAAGAGTAATTGGGGGGACAGAAGAGACAACAACAGGTGTTATAAGGCTTACCTCAATGGCAAAAAATGGAGTTCTTGGGTATCCAATAATTGCAGTCAATAATGCTCAGACAAAGCATCTTTTTGACAATCGCTATGGAACAGGACAGAGCACAATTGATGGGATATTGAGAGCTACAAACATACTCCTTGCAGGGAAAAAAGTTGTTGTGGCGGGATATGGAATGTGTGGGAAGGGTGTATCCATGAGGGCAAGGGGAATGGGTGCAAATGTTATTGTAACAGAGGTTGATCCTATAAAAGCCTTAGAGGCAGTTATGGATGGTTTCCTCGTTATGAAAATGGAGGAAGCAGCAAAAATTGGCGATGTATTTATAACTGTTACAGGAGACAAAAATGTAATTACAAGAGAGCATTTCCTGTTGATGAAGGATGGTGCAATTGTCTGCAACTCTGGACATTTCAATGTTGAAATAGATATTCCTTCATTGGAATCCATTTCTGTTTCAAAGAGGAAAATAAGAGAGTTTGTTGAGGAGTATAAACTTAAAGATGGAAGATCCATGTTCCTTCTTGGAGAAGGAAGATTAATAAATCTTGCTTCTGCAGAAGGTCATCCTGCAACAGTAATGGATATGAGTTTTTCAAATCAGGCTTTATCAGTTGAGTATCTTCTTAAAAATAGCTCTTCCCTCTCAAAAATTGTCTACGATGTTCCCTATTCTATTGATTCTGAGGTTGCGAAATTAAAGCTAAACTCAATGGGAATTTCAATCGATACTTTGACTGAAGAACAAATTTCTTACCTCAAAGGCTGGGAAGAGGGAACATAAATTTGAGTTTAAAAATATAGAATTTCTAATTGGAAAATATTAAATCGTAAAACAAGTTTAGCTTCGATTTCCTCCCTTTTGATTACTGGAACTTAAACACAGGAAGGATCATCCATGTTTTGACCTTTACGCCATCCTTCTCAGGAGGTGTGAACTTCCATGTCTTTACAGCTTTTATAACAGACTCTGCGAACCCTTTTCCTTTTGGATTTTCCTGGATAACCTTTACATCAATTACATCTCCCTTTTCAGATATTAGAACTTGAACTATAACATTCCCCTTAATCCCAAATCTTTTTGCAATTTCTGGATACTCAGGGTTTGGTATCCCTTTCTTTACAATTTCAACTTTTTTACTCAGGGCTCCATATGCAACAAGTTCACCTTCCTTTGGAGGAACTACAACAGGAGTATATGGAGTTGCTGGCTTTTCGACTGCAGGCTGGACAGGAGGAGCTTCCTGAGGTTTTGTCTCGGCAGGTTTTTCCACTTTTTCTGGTGCAGGCTCTGGTTTCTCAGGTTGTGTCCTTGCTTTTTCTTCCATTTCCTTTGCTAATTTCTCAGTTTCAGCCTTAATTCTTGCATCTTCCTCAGCTTTTTTCTTTTGAAGATCTTCCAATTCTTTTTTCATTCGCGCTTCCATCTCTTTCCTCTGCTCCTCGGTTGCCTTTTTCATAAGTTCCGCATACATTGACTTTATCTCCTCTTCCCTTGCTTTGTAACGAGCCTCAAAATCCTCTTTCATCTTTTGCTGGAGGGCTTGAATTCTCTCGTCTATTCTTTTTTGAATCTCTGCTTCTGAAATTGTTGGTGCCTGAGGCTGAGGTTGCTTTTTACCAACAATTAAAAGAGTTCCTACCACAGCAAGGATTGCGACAAGGACAATTGAAATTATGAAGAGGGGGAGAGGACTTCTCCTTTCTTTGACTTTAAATGCTGTGAACTCTATGGCAGGGTATCTTACAGGAACTTCTTTCCTCTCAACAGTTACTTCCTCCTTTACCTCAACAGGGATAACTTCTACAGAGACTTCACTTTCAATCTCTTTCTCTTCCCTTTCAGCAACAACTCCAAATAATGAGTTCATATAGAATGCCAGATTGAAAGTGCTTGCATCCATATTCTCTTCTGCAATTATTGCATCGAAATTCCTTCTCATTTCCCTTATTGAAGAGAATCTATCCTCAGGATTAGGGGAAAGGGCTTTCAAGAGGAAGTTTTTGAGGGATGTTGGGATACCACTTGAGTCTTTGTAAGGAAAGAGCAATTTGGCACTGTCCAGTTTTTCCTTCAAATTTTCTCCTTCTTTGAATTCAAAGGGGGTTCCTGTGAGGAATTCGAAGAGGAGCATACCAAAAGAGTAAATATCTGTGCTAAATGTTACAGGTAGACCACTTTTATGGTCAGGAGTCCAATATCTTTCGTATAATTTTGTTAAGCTTGTCCTTTCATAAGGGTAATTTTCAAGGATTGGATAAATCATGAAATTCTTAATTTTCGGGACTCCATCATATGTGACAAGAATGTCAGAGGGGTTGAGAAAGCCATGGAACATTCTCTGTCCCTCGAGCTTGAATGCCTGAACATATTCGAGAGTTGAGGCAATTTGGGAGAAGAGAAATAAGGCAATGTCAAGGGGCATAAAATTCTTTTCTGATATTGATGTTGTTAAAATATCACCGAGGGTTTCTCCTCTAACATACTCTCTTGAAAGGAAGACATTTTCTCCTATAGCTCCAAATCCGAGAACTCGGACAACCTTAGGGTCTATCAAATTAGCGATTTCCCTCATTCCTTCTGAGAATTTTCTCAGAATTTCCTCATTTTTGGTTAGGACATCCTTTATTACCACCAGTGAAATGACACTCTTTATCTTCTCATCCTCTATCCATCCCGCTCTGAACTCCTTTCCTAAAATATCTTCCCTCTTCTCTTTGAAAATTAAAAAATTTCCTACCCTTTTTGTTGGTTCCATATATACCTCCTTTTATAAGTAGAGGCAATTTGGGAGCCTCCATTTTTTCCTTTCCATTTCATTCTTCCAATCTCTTCCACTCTTTTAATTATATCTATCAAAAAATTGATTTCAACAGGTTCTCAATCTTTTCCTTTATTTCCTTTCTACCTGCCTTGGGAAGTGCTTTAAGAAGTATCTCTTTGGCCTCATCCTTCTTCCCTCTTTTTACAAGAATCTCTGCAAGATTATAATTGAACTCAGGGTCATCAGGAGAAAGGTTTACAGCCTTTCTGAGACTCTCCTCAGCGCCATCGAGCTCTCCAAGCTCTTTTAAGATTAATCCTTTCCTATTATATGCAATGGCAAAGCTTTTCCTTTTTTCTATTGCAAGCTCGATGTATGCGAGGGCTTCCTTCCATCTTCCTTTTGCAATCTCTATCCCGGAAAGATTGAAATAGGCATTTTCAGGTGTGGGGTATTTTGGATCATTAACAACTTTCTCAAATTCCTCCTTTGCTATTTCCAATTCTCCTTTTATTTGATATATAATTCCAAGGTAATTGTGAGCTTCAGTAAATGTGGGTTGTATTCTAAGAACTTCTTCAAGATACTTACTTGCTTTGTCTATTTCTCCCCTCATAACTGAGACAACTGCTAACCCATGAAGAGATAAGTAATGTTTTGGCTCAAGGGCTAAGGCTTTGTTAAAATGGTTTATTGCAAGGTCAAGTTTTCCCTCGTTCAGGTAAAAGGCTCCAAGGCTATACTGATAATTTGGATCCTTTTCCTTTTTCAATTCTGTTGTGGCTTTGGAGGCGCAACCATAGATTAAAAAAGCAAGTAGAGTTAGAAAAGTTATTTTTCCTTTAAAACTTCCCATAATTTGACCTCCTTTCTTAGTCCTTCCAATTTCTTAGAACCAAGGGATTTAAATTCAAATTTATCTTCTACCATGCTGTATGTGCTCTCGCCTATTACAACTTTTCCTGGTTCAGCCACAGAGCTTTCAATCCTTGATGCTACATTCACTGCGTCTCCGATGCAAGTGTACTCCATTCTCATAGGTGAACCAAAATCTCCAACAACAACTTTCCCTGAGTTAATCCCCACTCTTATCCTAACATTCCTTCCCAGTATACCTTTCTTACTTAGCTCTTCAGTCTTCTTTATCATGTCAAGCCCTGCCTTCACAGCTCTCCAAGCATGATCTGATTGTGGGAAGGGGGCGCCAAATATTGCCATTATGGCATCTCCGATGTATTTGTCAAGAGTTCCTTCGTATTCAAAAACAATCTTTGTCATTTCTGAGAAGAATTTATTGAGAAAATTCCCTACTTCAGAAGGCTCAAGTTCTTCAGCTATGGATGTGAACCCAACTATGTCCATGAAGAGTATAGAAACATCCATTTCTTGAAATGATGGCTGAAGCTGAGTCAATTCCATCAGTCTTGAAACAATTGATGGAGAGTGGTATCTTTCGAGCCTTGACCTTATCTTCATCTCCTCAACAAGTTTCTGAGAAAGCCTGAACTGTTCAATGGCTATTGCTGTATAATTTGCAAGTATTGAGAGTATCTCCATATGTTCATTTCCCAGAATTCTATGGGGGTCTGTGGAATCAACATAAATAAGACCAATTGTTGAATTTTGAAGCCATAGAGGAACAGAGATTGCAGACTTTATTCCATAAATCAAAATACTTTCTG
>JBBIMS010000092.1:0-1952 GCA_037444285.1 Candidatus Aminicenantota bacterium
CTCCCTCTTCCTCTCCTCTAAATACCCTCCCTCCATCAGCCTCTGATAAGGTGTCTTTGGCTCTTCATACACCTTCTTCACTGCCTTTTCTCTTTCATCCTTTATTTTCTCCTTTAACTTAAAACATGGAATGAAGAAATTGTCAGGGAGAAATTTTACCATTTCAGCAAAGCTCTAATTTTGATCTAACCAATGTTATTTCGAGACATTTTATATGATCTAACCATAATCCGTAAATAAATCTTAAATAGATGTTTGCGGGATTCCTCTACAGATAAGGAAAAGCTCAATTTTTCTCCTCAATGTTATAAAATTTTTCTATGAGAAAAAATCACCAAAGAGGTGAAAAATGAAAAGAAAGGATGAACCTCAAGGTATTTTACCCATTGAGGTGATCGAGGATGTTTCCGAAACTGACATCACTTCCTATAGTGGACTTCTTCTCACTGCTGAAGCAATGGAGGCGCTTCATGTTGAGGAATCATGCAAGAAGCATCTGAAGATAGAGGGTATTCTGAGTATGATTATGTGAGGAGCTTTGTTTTTCTCTTTACCGCAGGTGGGGAGCATATAGAGGATTTAGAACAGCTGAGGGAGGATGCAGGGTTGAGGAGGCTTTTTAAGATTCCATCTTCAGAGGCTGCGAGATTTTTTTCTTTATGAATTTCATGATGAGGAGAAGATGAAGGAAAGGCCTTCAAAAGGTGCCTTTATACCTGTGTGTGGTGGGCAGAAGGGGATAAGATAGTGGGTGATGAATTCAGGGGAGGGAATGTTCCATTGAGGAAGGGTGTATTGGAATTGATAAAGAAAGGGATAGGAGGATTACCCGGGGGTGTGGAGGAGGTATGGATAAGGGCGGACAGTGCATTTTACGATCATAATTTTCTCAACTGGGCAAGGGATGGTTTCAGGGGAGAAATAAGGATTAAGGAGATATATTTTGCGATCTCTTCTGTGATGTCTGAGGAGTTAAAGGAGAGGATAGAAGAGTTAAGGGAGGGAGAGTGGAAAAGGAAAGGATGGAATGGGCAGAGGTAGAATTTGTTTCCTCCTCACCATCGACAAAGAAGTGGATGGAGCCTGATGGATATATATGTGTGAGGGTAAGGCCATGCCAAGGGAATCTATTTTCAGATGGCAACGAATACAGATACTTTGCCATAGTGACCAACATAATGGATTGGGAAGGGGATAAGGTTATAGAGTGGCAGAGGGAGAAATGCGGAGGGGTAGAGAAAGTGATAGGCGAGCTGAAGAATGGTTATGGCGGAGGGGTTATGCCATGTGGGAGGTTTGGGGCTAATGCAGCCTGGTGGAGGCTAAGCTGCATTGCCTACAACATAAACTCATTTTTAAAGAAGAAGGCATTACCGAAGGGATGGGAGAAGATAAGGATAAAGGGGATGAGGCTCAGGCTCATATGTGTAGCAGGGAAGGTGCTAAGTCATTCCAGGAAGCTATTTCTTCGTCTTAAGGAAAACTGGCTGAAGGTGAAATCGATATTCATTTCTGCGAGAGTGAAGCTTTACATATGGCACATGAGCTTTTCTTCTCTTAAGTGTTAGGTTGGGGGGAATTAAGGGAGTTTTTTGGGGAGATGGTGTAGTCTATCAAAATAAGGGTTTTTGACTTCAAAAGAAGGGTTTTCCCGGAGAGAGAGTTTGAAAAAAGAATTTTTTAGAGTTTAAAGAGAGTAAAACTCCGAAAAAACCAAAAATTAATCCTTTCAATCTAACACCTAATTTTTATTTACGGATTATGGAATAATTGAAAGGCTTGACATTGACATGAACTCTTCAAGGTAAAAATCCCTGATTTCAGGTCTATGATTGATTGTGTATTGATTGATAATAACTATGATGGTGAGACCTTTCATATTGTTTATTCAGATGTGCCAGAAAAGAAAACAGATTTGGTCAAAGGGAAATATGAGATAGAAATTCCTGAAA
>JBBIMS010000092.1:2052-6679 GCA_037444285.1 Candidatus Aminicenantota bacterium
GAGAAGTTGGGTTTGATCCTCAGATCCCAAAAGAAGTTCCTGTTGCCATTACCATTTTTACAAGGTCTGAATCAGGAGAAACCCTTCTCGGCTTATCTATTATATCTTTGATGTTAACTGTCACGATGTCATTCCCTTTTAAGGCAACCATCTTTCCAAATTCCCTCTTTCTGCAGGCAAGGACAGCGTGATAACCGAATCTTGTTGCAAGAATCCTGTCAAAAGGGGAGGGAGAGCCTCCTCTCTGGAGATGTCCTAAGATTGTAACCCTTGTCTCAATTCCTGTGAGTTCCTCAATTTCATCAGCTACCTTTGCACCAATCCCTCCCAATCTAATTGGCATATCAGGGTCCTCGACCTTTTTTCTGAAGACATATTCTCCGCCTTCTTCCCTTGCTCCTTCTGCAACCACAACAAGACTGAATCTCTTTCCTGATTTCAATCTTTGGAAAATCTTTTCAGCCACCTTTTTTATGTTGAAGGGGATTTCAGGAATGAGAATTACATCAGCTCCTCCTGCAATGCCTGAGTAAAGGGCAATCCATCCCGCAAATCTCCCCATAACCTCCATCACCATTACCCTGTGGTGGGATTCTGCTGTTGAATGGAGCTTGTCAAGGGCAGTTGTTGCAACCTGCAATGCTGAATCAAATCCAAATGTAATATCAGTTCCACTCAAATCATTATCTATTGTCTTTGGAACACCAACAACAGGAATCCCCTTTTCAAAGAATTTGTAGGCAATTGCCTGGGTTCCATCACCTCCAACTGTTATCAAACAATCCAGTTCATTGTATTCTATTGTTTTAATTGCTAAATCTGAGTAGTCTTCGTAAACCTTTTTTCCATCCTTGTAGGTAAGCCATTTAAAAGGATTATCCCGATTTGATGTTCCAAGAATTGTCCCTCCCTTTGGAAGTATTCCAGATACATCCTCTTCCCTTAATGGTCTAACCCTTTTTTCAACAAGTCCCCTGTAACCATCCTCAATTCCAAAGACCTCCATCTCATATTCATTAACTGCTGTCTTTACAACCGCTCTTATGACTGCATTAAGTCCGGGGCAATCGCCGCCACCTGTTAGAATTCCGATCCTTCTCATTGCTTCCTCCTAAAATTTATTAGAAAGTGATCCTGAAATCCTGAAACTCCCCTTTGAAATCCATCCATTCTATGTCAAGGTTTTCGACAACAGCAAGGGGAGGACCTTTTCTTACCTCATCCAGAAAAAGTTTCAGATTCTCCTCATCTCCCTCTGCCATAATCTCAACTCTCCCATCCATCAAGTTTCTAACCCATCCCTTTACCCCGAATCTGTGAGCCTGTCTTCTTGTAAAGTCTCTGAAAAAAACTCCCTGAACTTTACCCTCAACAAAAACATGAACTGCTCTTTTCATAGCAAAAATTATACCATATGGGGTTCAAAATCGAAATGGTAAAGGGAAAATAGCCATTGAATTTGTTCATTGACTATTTTTCAGGGTTGTTCCCCTTTCTTTTGAGGTAAAGGATATGTAGAAAGGAGCCTTTTTACATAAAGGAAATTCTTTCTGTTCGTTGCTCTATAATTTTTAGGAGGAAGCTTCGATATGTAATATTCTATGTTCATAATCCTCTCTTCTGTTGTTGGATGGGTTGAGAGGAAAGGGAGCTCAATTCCTTTCTTCTTTATTTCAAGGAGTTTCTGAAAGAATAATTTCATTCCCAATGGGCTATAACCACTGTCATGGAGCATTTGAATGGCGAGATAATCTGCTTCCCTCTCGTTGTCCCTGCTGAATTTCAAGGTGGAGAAGAATAGATATGCACCTCCGCTGATTTGAACGATCGATTTCAAATCTTCATCCTTTATGAATGCTGAAGCTAATCCAACAATTCCCATGATGAGAAGCTGCCTCGAAATTTGATGGGATATGTGCCTTCCAGCAACATGCCCTATTTCATGGGCTAAAACCCCAGCAATTTCCTCTTCAGTATCTGATTTTTCGATCAAGCCTCTATTTATCCAGATCTGGCCACCCATTGTTGCAAAGGCATTTACATCCATTGAATTTACAATTTTGAATCTGTATTCATAGCCGGACACAAGCTCCTGCTTTCTGTAATTTTTGATCAGAGTCTCTCCAATTTCTGAAATGTAATTTTCTGCATAAGGGTCATTGAGTAACTCTAATTTTGCTTCAATCTCCTTTGCAAACCCTTTCCCCTGCTCAATTTCATCCTTTTTACTGAAAAGGTTAAAACCCCTTCCAATTTTTGACTCATCAACCTCATATGGTTTTTCCGGGACTGTGGCACAACTGAAAAATGCAAGTAAAATTAAAATAACAGAAAGTTTTTTCATGCTAATCTCCTAAAGCTCTATAATTAAAACCTCTTCATTTTCCATGTCAAGGATTGCTATGGATGGCTGGTTAAAAAGCCATCCACAAGCCTCTCCAGGATTTATTATTAAAGAATCACCCCTTCTCTCAACAAGTCTTTTGTGGGTATGACCATAAACTATTATATGATATTCTCCAATTTTCTCTTCCAGCTTTAATGGTTTATGCATGAGGAGGAATTTTTTATCATTTAATATAAAAGAATAGGGAGGACTTTCAATCTGCCCAAATCCAGATACAGCATTTATCAAACCTTCCCTTTCTCCATCATTGTTTCCGAACACTCCTATAAAGGAAAATTTGAACTTCTTTATATCCTCAATTATGAAGGGAGCAACATAATCTCCAGCATGAAGAATCCATGAGCAACCCTCATTGGAAAATATCTCCATTGATTTCCTGACATAATTCCTGTGGTCATGGGTATCTGATATTATCCCTATCTTCATTTTACACCTCTTCCCAGTTTTTTCCTGTGCTTAAATTGACTTTTAAAGGAACTTTGAGAGGAAAAACATTTTCGAAAATCCTTTTTACTTCATTTTTTAAAAATTCAATTTCATCATCAGGACATTCAAGAATTATTTCGTCATGAATCTGAAGGATTAGCTTAGAGCGGAGGTTTTCCCTTTTGATAAAATTCCAGACCTCTATCATTCCTTTTTTCATCAAATCTGCTGTAGAGCCTTGAATAATTGAATTTACAGCAATCCTCTCTCCTGAGTTCCTTATACCCTTGTTGGAGCTTCTGATCTCTGGGACTTGCCTCTTCCTCCCAAAGATTGTCTCCACATAGCCTTTATTCCAGGCATCATTTATGGCATTATCAATGAATTCTTTTACCTTTTTGTATCTCTGAAAATACCTCTCAATGAATTCCTTTGCCTGCTGAACTGAAACTCCGAGCTCTCTGGAAAGGGAGAGGGGGGATGTTCCGTAAATTATTGAAAAATTTATAATTTTAGCTCTCCTTCTCCTCTCTTCAGGGGAAAACAGAAGTTCTCCAGAAAAAACCTCTGAAGCTGTCCTTTCATGGATATCTTCTCCTTTACAGAATGCTCCAACAAGAACCGGGTCCTCTGAGAAATGGGCTAAAATCCTGAGGTCTATCTGGGAGTAATCTGCTGAAAGGAAAGAAAATCCCTCTTCTGAAATGAAAGCTCTTCTAACTCTCTTTCCTAAAGGAGTTTTTATGGGTATATTCTGAAGATTTGGCTCTGAGGAGGAAAGCCTTCCAGTGGCTGTCCCTGCTTGATTGAAGGAAGTGTGGAGACGCCCTGTTTTCGGGTTTATAAAAGAGTAAATAGAATCACAATAGGTGGATTTTAACTTTGAAAGGGTTCTGAACTCAAGGATAAGGGGGGTTATGGGATGGGCAGGAGAAAGTTCCTTTAAAACCTCTGAATCTACTGAAAAATCCTTACTTTTTAGTGTCTTCTTTATTGCAGGAAGATTTAGTTTTTCAAAAAGAATCTCTGCAACCTGCTTTGGAGAATTTATGTTGAAATCCACTCCCGCAATTTTATAAATTTTCAATGCAATTTCTTTTATCTCCCTTTCAAGAAATTTTGAAAATTCAGAAATATAATTTCTGTCAATTTTAATTCCTGCATACTCCATCTCTGCAAGAACTTCTATAAAAGGCAATTCCAGCTCCTCGTAAACCTTTTCCAGATGCTCTTCTCTAGCTTTTTCCCTCAACTTTTCTGCTAAACTTAGTGCTAAATCGGAAAGTTTGCAGGTGGAATTAGCCATTTTTTCAATTCCTGAGGGGTCGAGAGAAAAGCTTTCCTCTTCCTCTCTATAATATTTTGTCCTCTGGGAGAGGTATTCCATTGCAAGTTCTTCAAGGGTATGACTCCTCCTGTTGGGATTTAGAAGATAGGAAAGAATCATTGGATCATCCTGAATATTTTTAATTTCTATTCCATTACTTTTAAGGACAATATAATCAAATTTTATGTTATGCCCTATTTTTGCAATAGATTCATCTTCAAAAATATTTTTTAAAAACTCAAAAGCACTTGATTTTTCAATGTTTTCATTTCTTAATGGTAAATAAAATGCTCTGTTTGCCTCTGTTGAAAAGGAAATTCCTTCTATCTCTGCTCCCACAGGAGATTTAGAGTTGGTTCCCAATTTTAAAGAAACTCTTTTTTTATTCCTGATCTCATTAATGACTTTAAAAAGTTCTTCCCTGTTCAGAATAATCTTGTAATCTTTTTCAGAAGTTTCTATGGAAT
>JBBIMS010000093.1:0-6600 GCA_037444285.1 Candidatus Aminicenantota bacterium
ATGGAGAACCTCCAAATATATCTGTGAAAACTATGACACCTTTACCTCTATTGGCTCTTTTAATACAGCTTTGGAGTTCATTCCTCGATTTATCAACATCGTTGAACCATCCTATGGAAAGAACCTCAATGGGAGGAGTGTATCCGAGTATTGTAGATAGAACATCTAAAAGTTCCTTAGCAAGGGAACCATGGGTAACAATAACTCCTCCAATCATTTATTCTTTCCTTCTCAATTTATATTTTACTCCTTTCTGATGTCTCTATGGTAAATATAAGTATTATAGCCATTTTTTTTGAGGAAACTCCCTAAAATTTCAGCGACTATGACTGAGCGATGCTTCCCTCCTGTGCATCCGAGGGAAATTGTAAGGTGTCTTTTCCCTTCTTTAATATATTTGGGAATTAAATAACTTATAAATTCTTCAAGTCTTCTCAGATAATCCTTTGTCTCATCGAAGGAGAGGACAAATTCCCGAACCTTTTTGTTTTTCCCTGAAAGATTTTTAAGCTCATCCTTATAAAAAGGATTTGGAAGAAATCTAAGATCGAGGACAAGGTCTGAGTCAGAAGGGATGCCCCACTTATAACCGAAGGAAATTATGGAAATGGTGATACCTTTCTCCTCACCAATCAACTTCTTCCTTATTAGCTCCTTTAGCTCAGAAACGGACAGATGGGATGTGTCTATTATTTCATCTGCAAGATCCCTTATAGGACTTAGAAGAGATCTTTCCTTCTCAATACACTCTTTTAAAGGAAGGGAAGAGAAGAGGGGGTGGGGTCTTCTTGCCTCCTTGAATCTTTTCAGAAGAACCTCATCACTGGCTTCAAGAAAAAGTAAAATTATGTCATCTCTCTTTTTTCTAAGCTTTTTATAAATTACTGGAAAATTTGATGTGAAATCCCTTCCTCTTATGTCAACGACAAGGACAGCAGGTGGTGCTGATTCCTGTTTATCGTAAAGTTCAATGAATTTAGGGATTAGCTCAGAGGGGATATTATCAACCCTGTAAAATCCAGAATCTTCAAAATAAACACTGATTACTGTCTTTCCTGAACCTGAGAGTCCAGTAATTATATAGTATTTTTTTGCCTTATTTTTTTTCTTTTCCATCTTTCAGATACTTTCTCTCAATTTTTTTGACGAGCTCCTTTGTGGCATTCTTCCCCTCTCTTCTCATGAGGAATTGTTTTACTGCAACTTCAATTAGAATTGCTATATTCCTTCCACTTGCAACAGGAATTCTTACCATGGGGAACTTTTCACCATCAATTTCAAAATATTCTTCTTCCAGTTTCAGTCTGTCCTCTTCCTTCTCATCCCATTTTGAGAGATTGATTACCAGCTCAATCTTTTTCTCATCTGTTACAGAGGAGATCCCAAAGATCTCTTTAATGTTTATTATCCCCAATCCTCTAACTTCCATGAGATTCTTTGTTATGGAGGGGGAATAACCCACAATTTCATTTTTCCCTTTTCTCTTAATTTCGACAACATCATCGGATACAATCCTGTGCCCCCTTGAAATGAGATCAAGGGCACTTTCACTTTTTCCAAGTCCACTTTCTCCTGTTATAAGAACACCGACTCCAAAAATATCCATTAATACCCCAGGGATCTTACTGCTCTTCCTTTTATTTACCATTACTTCCTGTGAACTCCTCCTCTTTAATTATTTCTAAAATTTCCTGCTCGTTTTTTGCATTAAGGATTTTCTTTGCAACAGGGAGACCCTTTTTGGAAAGATGGGCAATTAGAGCAAGGATCTGAAGATGTTTTGTGGGCTGATTCTCAGGGGTTATCAAAAAGAAAAAGATATAGGTTGGTTTTTTGTTTGTGGAGTTGAAGTCAACCCCTTCCCTGGAGACAGCTATTGCAAGGATAGGCTCTTTGATATTTTTACTTTTACAGTGGGGAATTGCTATCCCATCTGCTACAGCAGTGGTAGCCTGCTCCTCCCTTTCTATCAACTTCTGGATAAGCTCCTTTTCATTTCCAATCAAATCTTTTTTCTTTAAAAACTCAACAACTTCTTTTATTATTTCATCTCTAAGTTTAGCTTTCACCTCTTTGATTATGAGATCTTTTTTGATTAAATTACTAAGCCTCACTTTTTTCTCAAAAATCGGGTTCTATAAGGGAAATTCGCCCATCTTTTCTTTTGAAAAGAACAGCCACCCTTTTGGAATCAAGGTTTTTAAAAACAAGTATCTCTTTTCTGTTGGAGTTGAAAAATTTTACAGCCTCCTCAAGAGATATTGGCTTTGGAAAGTAATCATTACTTCTTGTTATCATTGATTCAGTCTCTACGAGTTCAACCTCTGAAGGCAATATTGCCTCTGCTCTCCTTTTCTTCTTTATTACCTTCTCCTTCCCCTTTTTTATCTGCTTTTCAATTGTATCGAAGGCTCTCCTCAAGGATACTGTCATTGAATTACTCTTTTCAGAAGCTATGAAGGATGAGTTCTTGTCCTTAACATTAATTTCCACAATGTGGTTATGTCTCTCCACTATCATTGTAACAGTTGCTTCAATTATTTCCCCTTCTATTCTCTTCAATTTCTCCAGCCTTTTCATGGCGAGGTCTTTTAAGCTTTCAGGAATTTCAAAATTTCTTCCAGTAAAATTTATCTTCATGATTTAACTCCTAAGAGATTTATTCTTTTTCTCATGGGGGCTGATAAAATTCCCAGCTCTTCCCTGTATTTTGCCACAGTTCTTCTCGCAATCTTTATTCCTTCTTTTTGAAGGATTTCAAGGATCTGGGTGTCAGAAAGAGGATTATTTTTGTCCTCTGATTCAATCAATTCCTTTATTCTATTTTTTAAATAAACAGAGGAGATCTTATCCCCACTCTCTGTGTCTATTGCACTGTGGAAAAAGAATCTGAGGGGGAAGACGCCAAATTCAGTTGAAATACTTTTATTGGCAATTGCTCTGCTCACTGTTGACTCGTCGACTCCAATCTTATCTGCAACATCTTTCAACCTCATGGGCTTGATGAAATCAACCCCCTTTTCAAGGAATTCTTTCTGGTGCTCCACTATTACCTCAGCTACCCTATAAATTGTTTTATTTCTCATATCAAGGCTTTTTATGAACAACTCAGCATTTCTCTTCTTCTCCTTGAGAAACTTCCTCGTCTCTGAATCCAGATCCGGTTTTTTCAGAAGTCTAATATAATATCGGTTAACTCTAAGACGGGGAATTCCCTCATCATTGAGGATAAGAGTATAACCTTTATCTGTCTTATTTACAATTATATCTGCATTTGGGTATTCCACATCCTCAAGATGAAATCCGTAAAGGGGGAATGGTCTCAACCTTTTTAATTTTTGAAGGTTTTCCTTCAGCTCTTCTATGCTCAGCCCAACTTCCTTCACCTTTTTAAATGAATCATGGGTTAGAAGTATTTCTGCACATTTATTTATGAAATTTTGCAATGAAGGATCCCATGAAAGCTTGGTCTCAACCTGATAGGATAGAAATTCTTCAAAATTAATAGCTCCCACACCGTCAGGCTCAAGCTCCTTCATCAATCTCTTCCTTATTCTTTCAATTTTTTCAAGATCAATTCCCTCTTTTTTTGCGATTTCCTCAACAGGAGTTATTAGGAAACCCCTTTCGTCAATATTTTCAATTATTTTCTCTGCGATTTCCCTGTCCTCATCAATGAGATTTATTTTCTGGCATTGATCATAAAGATGATCCCTGAGATTTTCTTGCTTCCTTAAATTCTCAAGGGGGTCTAAAGTCTCTTCAGAATCTGAGGATTCTCCAAAAAGTTCGTTGATACTCAATTCAGAAAGAATTTTGTCGAGCTCCTCATCCGTTACAATTTCATCTTCCTCTGAAGTATCTTCCTCCACATGATCCTCCCCATCTGAAAGAGCGCTGAGACTGAGGGAAATCAAGTCAGTCAATTCCATTCCAGAATATAGATCTAATGACTTTCTCTCATCTGCTTCGAGGAGAGGATTTGTAGATAACTCCTCCTCTATCAATTCCTTTATTTGAATTGTTGGAGCAGCAAGGAGCTTGAGATAAGCGCCTAAATGAGGGGAAAGGAATATTCTTTGAACAACACTTGCTATAATTCCTGAGCGAGTTCTTTTCATACTAAATCTCTACTCTTTCTCCTAAGTATCCCTTTCTCACCTCAGGATCTGAGGCAAGCATTGCTGGAGTTCCTTCTCTAAAGATAACTCCATCTTTTATAATATATGCTTTATCGGTAATTTTCAAGGTTTCCCTTACATTGTGGTCAGTTATAAGTATTCCCATCCCTTTTTCCCTTAGCCCTAATATTATTTTTTGGAACTCTGAAACAGATATGGGGTCTATGCCAGTGAATGGCTCATCGAGGAGAAGGAACTTTGGCTCAAGAATAAGAGCTCTTGCAATTTCGACCCTTCTCCTTTCACCTCCTGATAGGAGAACACCCTTCACATTCCTGAGGTTTTCAATAGAGAATGCTCTTAAAATTTCCTTCACCTTCCTCTTTTTTTCAGATAGAGGATATTTCATATCTTCTATTACTGAAAAAAGGTTATCTTCAACTGTCAATCCCCTGAATATGCTCGGTTCTTGAGGAAGAAAACCAATCCCCTTTCTCGCTCTCTGAAACATGGGAAGAAAAGTTATGTCCTCACCATTCAGCTCAATCCTTCCATCATCAGGTTGAATAAGACCAAGGATCATTGAGAATGTTGTTGTTTTGCCAGCACCATTAGGTCCAAGAAGTCCAACAATTTCCCCTGTTTTTACTTCCAGAGAGACTCCATTTACGACTTTTCTATTTCCAAAGGACTTTGTGAGGTTAAAAGTTTTGAGAATCATCATCTCTTTTCCTTTATCTCAACTTCTGAAACATTCCCTTCAATTTTGATTTCTTTGGTATTAAGGTCAATGAAAATTTTTCTTCCCTTCATTTTCCCTCTTCCCTCTTCCTTTACAGAAGGGTTCCCCTCAAGGAGAACCTTTTTATTTTTCAAATCAAGATAGAATTTTTCACCTTCTCCTTCAACCTCCTTTGAAAGAAATTTTACTCCTGATTTTCCTTCAACAAAATCTATCTCTCCTTCCCTGTCAAGACCTATCTTTATTAAATTCCCCCTTATTGAATAATCCTTTGTGTTCAATCTCGCATCACCAGTTAAAATCAAAAAATTCTCCCCCCTTGAATATTCTGATGATTCACAGCTCCCTGAAATTCTTTCATCCTTTGTTAGAAAAAGGAATTTTGTGCTCTTTTTTGTTGAGAAATATCCCTTCTTCTTTGAAAAAAACAAACTCTCACTTTTTAAGAACTGTTCTCCCTGTTCAAGGGATGAGCCCCCCTGAATGTTTATTATCTCCTCATTTTCATCCCAGTAAATGGAATCTCCCCTTGCAAAAATCTTCTCTTCACCTCTGAAGAAGGGAATAGATGAAGAAAAAGTTTGCTTACCCAGAAATGCCTTAACATTCCCATTCCCTTTCATTATCTTTTTTTCTGAATCGTATTCTATTTTATCAGCATAAACTATCTCATCCTTCCTCCTCACAGAAGGTCTTCCCTTTTCAAGAAAAATCATACTCTTGTTTTTTGAAAAATTCCCACATTCAAAATTTAATTCTCCCTCAAATTTTACTTCTCCTTCAGCCTTAAGGACTTCCCATTCTTTAAGCTCTTCATCAGTTTTTCCATAAACATTCTTTGCTTCAATTCTCCGGTCAGAGTCAATAAAGAAAAAACCACCTTCTCCCCATCCTTCCTTCAGACCCTTCCCTTTTTCATAAACAATCTTTATAACCTGAGCACCCATGCTCCCCCGCCCTCCACCAGTCTTTGAGGGGAACTCAAGAGTGCAATTATTTATAATCTTTACAAGGAAGAGATCCCCATCCCTTTCAACTTCAAATCTTTCACACCTCAAAACTTTCTCCCCTTCTCTTCCCAGAATTTCTTCAACTCCCTTCCCCTCTCTCCTTCCGTGATAGAGAATTTCCGCATTCCCTTCCCCTCTAATATGAATAAGCTTCCCCTCGGAGAAAATGGAATGAATTATTTCAGATTTTAAATAATAGTCCTCCCCCCTTATAAAGGAGTTCCCCTCCATAAAAATTGAATTCTCGTTGTAGGAAAGAGTTATTTTATCAGTGGAGGCATGAAAATTTTCCTCCTTTTTAAAATCACCCCTGAAATTGTGGGCTAAAAGTTTTTTTCTGTTTAAATCATAGACGAAATTATCAACTTCTCCATTACCATATTTGTGTTCAAATTTTGCATGAGAGAAACTTTTTATGTTCCCCTCTGAAGTGTATATTAAGTCCCTGGATTTAATTTTTAAATCTTCAATTACAACTTCTGAGTTGTGAATTGTGACAAAACTCATATCTTTTTCATAAATTCCACTATCCCCTTTTATTATTATGTCCTTTCCTTCTGCCTTCCCAAAAATTTTTATTCTGACATCTCCGCTGAGATGGAATCTTCCCATCTTGTCAGGGTAATGTCTTTTTGCAAATAACTCGAAAATTTCCCTTTTCCCATCTGTCTGAACAAGATGGATCTCGCTCTGCCCTTCTGATAAAGGGCTCTCTTCTCTTACATTC
>JBBIMS010000094.1:0-6568 GCA_037444285.1 Candidatus Aminicenantota bacterium
TATTGATCTTGCAGGTCCTGATGGTCTCAGATACTTCCTTTTAAGGGAAGTTCCTGTTGGACTTGATGGTAATTTCTCCCATGAGGGCTTTATAAATCGAATAAATTCTGACCTTTCCAATGACCTTGGTAATCTTATAAGTAGAGTCCTGTCAATGGCATGGAGATATTGCGAGGGGAAAATCGAAGACTTTGAAGAAGAAAAGGAAGAGGACAAAATTTTAAGAAATTTCTATAAAGAGATAAAGGGAAAGATAATTACCCTATACGAAGAGTTCTCCATAAGCTCCTCCCTTGAGTTAATCTGGAAATACATAGGCGCAATAAATAAATACCTTGATGAGCAAAGGCCCTGGACAGCTGCAAAAGAAGGGAAAGAGAAAAGAGTAAGGCGAATTTTGCATCAGTGTATTGAAGGAATAAGAATTATAACTCCGTTCATTTACCCTGTTATGCCTGAGAGTTCAAAAAAAATATGGGAACTCATAGGAGAGAAGGAAATTGAAAAAGTAAATTTAAATGAGATAGAATGGAAGGAATATCCGAGAAAGGTGGGTAAACCTATCTCTCTCTTCCCAAGAATCGATCCAAAGAAATTTTTTGAAGAGGGCTGAGCCTCTCAAACAAAATCTTCCCTTCGCCTTTTAAGATATTCTAACTTAGAAGCTTTTTGAGTTCTTCTTTCAAAATTGGAATAATTTCAAAAAGGTCTGCAACAAGCCCATAATTTGCTACCTTGAAAATTGGAGCTTCGGGGTCTTTGTTGACCGCAACAATTATTTTCGAGCCTGACATCCCTGCAAGATGCTGGATTGAGCCAGATATCCCAAATGCCATGTAAAGATTTGGTGAAACAACTTTTCCAGTCTGACCAACCTGATGCTGATGGTCAATCCATCCTGCATCAACAGCTGCCCTCGATGCTCCAACTGCACAATTGGGAAGGATCGAGCAGAGTTCCCTCAGGAGAGAAAAATTCTCAGGACCCTTCATTCCCCTTCCACCTGAAACAACAATATCTGCCTCTGTCACATCTATTGATGCCTCCTCTCCTCTTTCTACAGCTACAACTTTGCAGATCAAATCATCCTCTGAGATTTCAATACTTTCAATTTCAATTTTTCCATTTTTTGAAACTGATTCAACAGGAAATACATTGGGTCTTAGAGTTAAAACACATGGCTTGTTTTTGAGCTCAATCTCCAGAAACGCCTTGCCCGCATAAATAGGTCTTACTGCAATCAACTTGCCATTTTCACTTCTTAAATTTGTGCAATCAGAGGCAAAAGATGAGTTGAGGGAAGCTGAAACTCTTGGAGCAAGATCCTTTCCAAGGGATGAAGCAGAAAATAATATGGCATCAGGGTTTATCCTTTTTGCTATTTCGAAGACCACTTTTTTGAAAGCTGTTGTTGAATAATTTTCGAGTAATGGATTTTCAAAACAGTGGACAAAGTCAGCCCAATTTTTTAAAGATTCCCCCAATTCTTTGACATTTTTTCCTGCAATAACTGCATGGACCTCTCCAAAATCAAGCCTTCCTGCAACAGATAGAACCTCAAAGGAGCCCTTCCTTATCTTTCCCTCTCTATGCTCTACAAATACAAGTATCATTCCTTCCTCCTAAATTACCTTTGCCTCATTTCTAAGGAGATTCAAAAGTTCCTTTACCATCTCTTCAGGAGTTCCCTGTAAAACCCTTCCCGCAGGTCTTGGAGGCGGTGGCTCTATTTTTAAAATCGATATGGAACACTGGAGTTCTTTTAATCCAAGCTCCTCCAGAGTAACTGTCCTTATCTCCTTTTTCTTTGCTGCCATAATCCCTTTCAAAGTCTCATACCTTGGCTCATTCAAACCCTTCTGGGCAGAAAGAACAACAGGGAGTTTGAATTCTACAACTTCAGATGCGCCCTCTATCTCCCTCCATGCTCTTCCTTTCCCATCTTCAATCTCAAGCCTTGTCACAACTGTCACTTGTGGCAGCCCGAGAAACTCAGCAACCATTGCTGGAACACCCATATTATCATCACCTATAGCCTGTTTTCCAAAGAAAAGAATGTCAAAGGGAATATTTTCCTTTTTTATGAATTCTGCTATTATCTTCGAAATTCTCTGTGGGTCATAAGTTTCCCCTGAATCATCCTTTATAAGAACAGCATCATCAACTCCCATGGCAAGAACCTTTCGAAGGGTGGAAATAGCCCTTTCTGGACCGACAGTGATTGCTGTAACCTTTCCTCCAAATTTCTCCTTCAATCTAAGTCCCTCTTCTACTGCAAATTCATCATAGGGATTCAGAATGAAATTTATACCTTCCTCATCTATCTTTCCATCCTTTATAACTATTCTGGATTCAGTATCAGGAACCTGCTTTACAAAAACTATTATTTCCATATTTTCCTCCTCAAAAAGCTTTTATATTTTCTCAACCCTCAAATTTCTTCAGGACAAGGGAAGCATTTGTTCCACCGAATCCGAAGGAATTGTTGATTGCATACTTTATTTCCATCTTCCTTGCCCTGTTGGGAACATAATCTAAATCACACTCAGGATCAGGAAATTCGTAGTTAATAGTTGGTGGAACAATTCCCTCCTTAATTGCAAGGGCAGTAAAGATTGTCTCAACTGCCCCAGCTGCGCCAAGGAGATGCCCTGTCATGGACTTTGTTGAAGAGATGGCGAGCTTATAAGCATAGGAACCAAAAAGCTTTTTGATAGCCATTGTCTCAACTTTGTCATTGAGGGGAGTTGATGTTCCATGAGCGTTTATGTAGTCTACATCTTCAGGTTTAATCCCTGCATTCTCAATGGCAAGTTTCATACACCTTATAGCTCCATCTCCGTCAGAACAGGGGGCAGTCACATGGAAAGCATCTCCACTCATGCCATATCCAACAATCTCAGCATAAATATTTGCATTCCTTGAAAGAGCATGCTCCAGTTCCTCAAGAATTACAACTCCTGCACCCTCTCCCATTACAAAACCATCCCTCTTCAGATCAAAGGGGCGCGATGCTTTCTCAGGTTCATCATTCCTTGTGGAAAGAGCTCTGAGGGCACAGAATCCTCCGAGACCTATGGGAGTTATTGGAGCTTCTGCTCCTCCTGCAATCATAATATCTGCCTCTCCCCTCTGTATTATTCGGAAAGAATCACCGATTGAATGGGCGGATGTGGCACAAGCAGTTGCTGTTGCAGAATTTGGTCCCTTTGCACCAAAAATTATAGAAACCAAGCCTGAAGCCATGTTGATTATCAAACCCGGAAGGAAATAGGGTGAAACCTTCCTTGGACCCTGGTTAAGGATTGCATTATGGGTCTTTTCAATAAAGGAAAGTCCACCAATCCCTGATCCTATATAGACTCCAACCCTTTCAGGATCCTCCCTTTCCATAGAAAGCTTGGAGTCCTCAAAAGCAAGGACAGCTGAAGCCACTGCATAGTGAATGAAAGGATCAAATTTGTCAACTTCTTTTGGGTCGAGAAATTTCGAGGGGTCAAAATTCTTTACTTCCCCTGCAATTGTTGTCCTGAAGGCTGATGCATCAAATTTAGTAATTTTACCTATTCCAGACTTCCCTTCAATACAGTTAAGCCAGTTTTCTTCTTTCCCTATTCCTATGGGAGAAACTATTCCTAATCCTGTTATAACAACCCTTCTTTTGTTGAAAGGGTTCATTTTATCCTTTTAATTTATTGTAGATATAATCTACAGCTTTTCCGACAGTATCAAGTTTTTCAGCCTCTTCATCAGGGATTGTCATTTTAAAATGGTCTTCAAGGCTCATTATAAGCTCCACTGTATCAAGGGAATCTGCACCAAGATCCTGAATGAAATGGGCATCAGGAGTAACCTGTTCAGGTTTAACCTTTAATTTTTCAACGATTACATCCCTTACTTTACTAAAAATTTGTTCTCTATCCATTGGAACCTAAAAATTTATATTCAAATGAGCCAAAAATCAAAACTAACCCATAAAGAGTCCACCATTTACTGATATCACTTCTCCAGTAATATAGGATGCAGAATCTGATAGAAGGAAAAGGACAACCTCCGCTACCTCTTCAGGCTTGCCAAATCTCTTCATGGGAATTATGTTCAGAAAGGCATCTTTCACTTCCTGAGGGAGTTTTAAAGTCATCTCTGTCTCAATGTAGCCTGGAGCTACAGCATTTACAGTAATTCCTCGAGATGCAACCTCCCTTGCAAGGGAACGGGTAAAACCAATTAAGCCAGCCTTTGAAGCAGAATAATTTGTCTGCCCAGCGTTCCCCATCAATCCAACTACTGATGATATATTAACAATTCTCCCTGTTCTATTCTTGATCATATTTCTAATGACAGCCTTCGTCATTAGAAAAGCTCCCTTTAAATTCACATTGAGGACAAGATCCCAATCCTCCTCGCTCATTCTCATAAGGAGATTATCCCTTGTAATTCCAGCATTGTTTACAAGATTATGAATTACATTATATTTTTTCTCAATCTCTGACACAACACTTTCGACATCTTCTTTTTTTGAAATATCTGCTTTGAAAAAACTTGCCTTAAAACCCAAATTTTTGAACTCTTCATATGTTTGCTTCAATCTTTCTTCATTCAAATCAATCAGAATTATCTCACCTTCCTCTCCAAGTTTTCTCGCTATCTCCTTTCCAATCCCCTGGGCAGAGCCAGTAACTACACTTACTTTCCCTTCAAATCTCCTCATTTCCTCTCCTTATCCTAACTGAAATTTGATTATTTCAGTTTTAATCTTTTCAGGTATTCTATTTCTTATAAAATCCCTCGCAACCTTTATTGCATTCTTTATTGCATTTGAGTCAGACCTTCCATGCCCAACAACAGCAATACCTTTAACGCCAAGGAGAAGAGCACCTCCGTAGGAGGAATAGTCAACATTTTTTCTGAACTTTTTTAGGGCTCTCTTCATGAAAAGATAACCAATTTTAGCCCAAAGATTCTTTCCAATTTCTCTTTTTAAAAGAGATAGGAGAATTTCAGCAGTTCCCTCTGAAACCTTTAGAGCGACATTTCCTGTGAAACCATCGCAGACTATAACATCTGCCAGTCCTTTGTAAAGGTCTTTTCCCTCAACATTACCAATAAAATTAAGATTAGAATTTTTAAAAAGGGGAATGCTATCCTTTATAAGTTCATTCCCTTTCTCTTCTTCCTCTCCAATACTCATTAAAGCTACTCTTGGGTTCTCAACCCCAAGAAGCTTTTTCATAAAAACAGAACCCATTATTGCAAACTGAAGGAGATTTATTGGTTTACAATCAGCATTAGCTCCAACATCAAGGAGTAGTGTTGAACCTTGCTGGGTCGGAACAACAACTGCAAGGGCTGGCCTTTCAATTCCCTCAATAGAACCAAGGATTGTTTTTGAAAGAGCCATAACAGCTGCTGTATTACCTGCAGACACAACCCCCCCTGCAATCCCTTCCTTCACAAGCTCTATGGCCTTTCTTATTGATGTCCCTGTTCTTTTAAGGATCTTAAGAATCCCATCTCTCATACTTATGTGTTCAGGAGCGTTAACAATCTCTATATTTGGCACTCTCCCATGCTTTGAAAGCTCCCTCTCGATTATCTCCTTCTTCCCCACAAGAATTAAAGGAGCATTTAATTCCTTTGATGCTTGAACTGCTCCCTCAACAACTACGGAAGGTCCCCTATCAGACCCCATAACATCAATTGCAATTCTCTCGCTAACTATCACTCTTCCTCCCCTTCAATCACCTGTCTACCCTTGTAAAATCCACAATGCGGACAAGCCCTGTGGGGAAGCTTCGGATTTCCGCAATGGGGGCAGATGGAAAATGATGGAATCTTTAAATGATCATGAGCTCTTCTTTTCCCTCTTCTCGAGGGTGAATGCCTTCTCTTTGGGTTAGCCATTTAGCACCTCAATTGTTTATTAATTTTATCTTGCTCCAGCGAGGATCTTCACTCTTTACTTTACACCCACACTCTCCCTCGTTCAGATTAGTCCCGCAAACAGGGCAGAGTCCTTTACAGGACTCTGAACAGAGGGGCTTCATGGGAATTGTAAGATTAATCTGCTCGAGAACAAGAGAATCTATGTCAATTCTATTCTCTCTGTAAAACATTGATTCCAGATCAGCATCTGTGAGCTCCTTTTCAGGTTCCTCCACTCTTAGGAAATCTTCAATAGGATAGTAAATGAGATCAAAATAGGAATCTATCTTGAAAGGATAGGGAGAAAGGCATCTACTGCATGTTAGGGAGAGGGTGGTAGAAACTCTTCCACTAACAAATACTTTTTCATTCTCTTTATAAATCTCCATACTTATTTTCACAGGCTCAAGGAAAATTGCATCCTCTTCTACCAGAGAAAAACTGTCGAAACGAAGAGCCTCGTCTATTTTTAAACCTTCAATAGGGATCTCTAAAACATTAATAAACATTTTTTTCTCCTTTAAAAGGTAAAGGATATAATAAAAATTCAATTTTGTCAATTTCTCATGATTTGTTTTTTGGGAGTTAGTTTATTTACTGGTCAAGAAACAGAAGCTCTCAGCTCATGCTGTTGATTCCATGA
>JBBIMS010000095.1:0-6540 GCA_037444285.1 Candidatus Aminicenantota bacterium
CATTTTTTAGAAGTCCCATATGGAGCTCTTTGCTCTGAGGTAGAGGGACCCTCGCATCCTCTTCTCCACAGAGGATTAAAGTGGGTGTCTTTACATTCTTTACATAAAGGATCGGTGAATATTTAAGATATAATTCAACTTTGTTCCATGGTTTGTCAAGGAAATAAAATTCCCTTGTATACTGTATGTCTGTCTGAGCATACATGGAGATCCAGTTGGCTGCTCCTGCTCCTGAGCATGCTCCTTTGAACATGTTGGGATAATGGGTAATCAGCCAGTTTGTCATATGTCCTCCTGCGCTCCATCCCATAACGCCAATCCTTTCCTTATCCACAATCCCTTCCTTTATCAGAGATTCAATTCCAGTGATTATGTCATCAATACTTTTATCGAAGTATTTTCCCGCAATCTCTCTCATGAATCCCTCACCATAATTTGTTGAGCCTCTATAATTCGGCTGAAAAACAACCCATCCTTTTCCTGTGAAAACATGGGAGTAAGAAGAAATTCCTGAGGGGAAAGAGAGCATGTAGGCTGAAGCAGGTCCTCCATGAAGCTGGACAATGAGAGGATATTTTTTCCCCTTTTCAAAATCATGGGGTAAACCCAGAATTCCCTCGATAGTTTTTCCATCCCTGCTCTTCCATCTATATGGCTTAAAATCTCCAAGATTTAGCTCTTTTATCTGGGGATTAAAATCTGCTAATTTTATGGATTTAAAATCATCAATTGATGCCATGTAAATTGATGGTGGTTCCTTAGGGGTTGTAAATGTGAAAACAATTTTATCCCCATTTTTTAAAATTGAGAAATTGCGGATTACACCCTCTTCTTTAGAAATTTGGGATATTATATTTTTGTCTAAATCAAGTTTGAAAAGATTAGATGTCAAACCGATATCACCTGTAAAAATTATTGTATTATTGGAAAACCATTTATAGGAGGAGACCTCACCAGTGAAAGAGGTTGTCAATGCTTTGATCTTCATTTCTTTCAGGTTTAATAAAAAAAGCTTTGATGAACCGGGATATTTGAGATTTAAATCTGAAGAAGAGATAAAGGATATGGAGGAGTCATCAGGAGAGAATTGGAAGAAATTCTCTGAAATTCTATTTTCAGTCAATCTTTTTGGCTCTCCACCATCAATTGGTATTATATAAAGCTCACTGAGAATTGAATCTTCAACCCTTGGAGAGGGAGCAGATGAGTAAACTATCTCCTTTCCGTAATTGGAGATTTTAAAGCGGGAAACATGGAAGTTCCCGTTTGTCAATTTTTTGTTTTCTTTTCCATCTATTGAAATCTTCCAGAGATGTGAGTTCTTCAGGTTCTTGAAAAGGGAATAGGCATCATCCTTTTCCTTTATCTTTTTTTCCTCCTCTTCTGTTCTTGGGTCTTTCATCGAATAGACAATGTATTTTGAGTCAGGTGTCCATTCAAAGCTCTCGACTCCAGTTGGAGAGTCTGTTAGCTTCCATGGTTCACCAATATCAGTCCTCATAAGATAAATTTGGTTCTTTCCATCCCTGTTTGAGATAAATGCAATCATTCTCCCATCCGGGGACCATCTTGGTGTATTATCCTGTTTTGGAGATTGAGTGATTTTCAGAAGAGAACCATCCTCTATTTGGAGGAGCCATATATCAGTATTGTATTCATTATCCTTTAGATTGCACTCTCTAACAGTAAAAAGAGCCTTCTTCCCATCAGGAGATAAGTTTAAATCTGAAATTCCTTTAATTCCGAGAACATCCTCTGGCTCCATCCCCCTCTTTTCTGCGTAAATAGGAGTGAAAACGATTAATAACAAAAATAAAGACAAAACCCTTTTCATACTTACCTCCATTTTAAAATACGATTTTTAAACAGAATTGTTTAATTGCAAATATTGAATAATTTAAAGCAAAGCTTATAATTATTTCATGAAGGTATTTTTGCTCGGTGCTACAGGTTTAATTGGGAATCACACAGCAAGGGAACTTCTGAAAAATGGATATGAAGTAAAGGCTCTTGTAAGAAAAAGATCAAAAATAGAGCTTTTAAAGGGATTGGAACTTGAGGTTTTTGAAGGTGATATAAGAAATAAAGAGAGTCTGATAGAGGGTATGAAAGGGTGTGATCTAACTGTCCACTGCGCAGGTTATTACCCAAGGTTTTCCATTAAAGGAAAGATGGAGATAGAGAATGCAATGGACGAGATTAAAAATGTTATGGATTCTTGTTTAATTTCGGGAATAAGAAAAATACTCTATGTTAGCTCCATAGGGACAATCTGGAAGGATAAGGATGGAATAGGAAGGGAGGAAATTCCCTTTGATTTCAGAAAAATAAAAGGGGTCTACCACAGGATAAAATTTCTTATGGAGGAAGAGGTCAAAAAATATTCTGAAAAGGGATTGGAAGTTTTTATTGTGAATCCTACTTTATGTGTTGGAGAATTTGAGACAAAGCCAATTCAGTTCTGTCTGATCCCGAGGGTCTTAAAAATCCTCCCATTCTATACTGATGGAAAAATGAATGCAGTTGATGTAAGGGATGTTGCAAAGGGGATAATCCTTGCCCTTGAAAAAGGGAAGGTTTTAGAAAGGTATATCCTTGGAGGAGAGAATTTGACCATAAAGGAATTCCTTGGAAAGATTTCCAAGATTGCAAAGGCTCCACCTCCCCTCATAAAGATTCCTTCTCTTTTTGCCCTTTCGGGAGCCTATCTTTCAGAGTTTTTTTCCTATTACATTTTTAAGAAAAATCCATCAATTCCCCTTAGCGGCATACAGATGGCTAAATACAGTTTCTTTGTAAGCACTGAAAAAGCTGAGAAGGAACTTGGATTTAAACCTTCTCCTGTTGAAGATGCAATTGAAAGAGCTATACACTGGTTTCGAAAAATTGGCTATATTTAATCAATGAAAGTTTTGAAGGTTGCCCTCACTGGAGGAATTGCAACTGGTAAATCTGTAATTTCTGAATACCTCAAAAAGAAAGGTTGTTATGTATGCTATTCCGATCAATTAGCCCATGAATTGATGGAGCCAGGAAAAATTGCTTGGGAGAAAATTGTGGAGCGTTTTGGTGAATCAATAATCCTTCCTGATAAAAGAATTGATAGAAAAAAACTTGGAGAGATTGTCTTCAATTCAGAAAAAGATAGAATATTTCTAAACAATTTGATCCATCCCCTTGTTTTAAAAGAGAAGGAGAGGATTGTTGAGGAGCTTGAAAGATCAGGGGGAACAAAAATTTTTGTTTCAGAGGCAGCCCTTACAATAGAAGCTGGTTTTCACTCCTTTTATCACAGAATAATTGTTGCCCATGCACCCCTTGAAGTGAGGCTGAAAAGATTAATGGAAAGGGATGGAATAGGGGAAGAGCTTGCGCTGAAAAAGATAAACTCACAGCTTCCCAATGAGGAAAAGTTAAAATACGCCCACTACATAATAGACACATCGGGAAGAATTGAGGAAACAGTGAGGTGGACAAAAAGGATTTTTAAAGCTCTAATAAATGATTGGAAAAGACTGAACAGAGGAGAAGTGGATTTTTGATAGGCTCCATTTCAAAAAAGCGTAGGATTATATCAAAAAAATTTTATTTCGCAAAAATTGTGATATAATTCCTTTATGATAAAAAAGGCGGTATTTCCAGCAGCTGGATTGGGTACAAGATTCCTTCCTGCTACAAAAGCCCAGCCAAAGGAAATGCTTTCCTTAATTGATAAACCCCTTATCCAGTATGGGATTGAGGAGGTTGCAAGATCTGGGATTGAAAATGTAATTATTGTAACCTCAAAAGGAAAGAATTCAATAGAGGATTATTTCGACTACAATAGAGAGCTTGAAACTTTTCTTGAAGAAAAGGGAAATTTTGAAGCCCTCCGAGAGGTTCAGAGAATTTCAGATTTGATAAAGATATTCTATGTTCGTCAGAAAATCCCCCTTGGTCTTGGACATGCAGTTTTGATGGCTAAGGAGATAGTTGGAGAGGAGCCTTTTGCTGTTATCTTAGCAGATGATGTTATTGACTCAGAGACTCCATGTATTAAGCAATTGATCAATGTATTTGAAAAATTTAAATCATCTGTTTTAGCCTTGGAAAAAGTTCCCATTGAAGAAACAAAATCCTATGGGATAGTAAAAGGGAAACAAATATCTGAAGGATTATTTGAAATAGAGGATATGATTGAAAAGCCTGATCCCTCCTCAGCTCCCTCTGACCTTGCAATTATTGGGAGATACATCCTGACACCTAAAATATTTGATGCTCTCTCAAAAACTCCTCCTGGAGCAAAGGGAGAAATCCAGCTCACTGATGCCATCAAAGGTCTTTTAGGAGAGGAGAAAGTTTATGGTTATATTTTTGAAGGGAAAAGATATGATGCAGGTGATAAGTTTGGCTTCATAAAAGCAACAATAGAACTTTCTTTGAAAAGAGAGGACATTGGAGATAAGGTAAAATTTTACATCAAATCTCTTGCAGAGAAACTCTGAGTATTTAAAAGGGAATGTTTTCTATTTTCTTCACAACAGCTGATGCAGGAATTAGAGTAGAGGCTGATTCTCTCGAAGGGATATTTTCAGATTCAGCTAAAGGAATGTTTTTTCTTATGACCGAAAAGGAGGAAATAGGTTCTGAGATAGAAAAAGATGTATATGTCGAAAGTCACGATTTTGATTTCCTCCTTTTTCAGTGGTTATCTGAGCTCCTTTATATTTCTGAAACGGAAAAAACAATTTTTGGTAAATTCGATATTATTGAACTTAAGGAAAATTTCATTAAAGCAAAATGCTCTGGTGAAAAGATTTCTCAAGGCTCAATTAAAAGGCTAATTAAAGCTGTGACCTTGCACAATCTCCACATTATAAGGCATAATAATAAGTGGAATGTAGAAATTATTTTTGATCTTTAGGAGGATTTCAATGAGAAAAAACCTTATAAAAATAAATAATTTCAAATGGGAAATCCCCAAGGAAACCAATCCCCTCATGAGGGTTCCCGGGATAATTTTTGCCTCTGAGAGATTGATTTCAGAGACCGAGGAGCAAGCTTTTAGCCAGGTTATAAACTCAGCATCATTACCTGGGATTGTAAAGGCATCAATTGCAATGCCCGACATTCACTTTGGCTATGGATTGCCAATAGGAGGTGTTGTGGCAACAGATTGGAATGATGGTGTCATCTCTCCAGGAGGTGTTGGATTCGACATAAACTGTGGTGTTCGTCTAATGAAAACAAATCTTTTTCTTAAGGATATAAAGGGCAAAGAGAGGGAACTTGTAAACTCCCTTTACAGGCATATCCCCACAGGAGTTGGTTCCACCGGTTCTTTGACCTTGTCCCACAATGAGCTCAAGGAGGTTCTGAAAAAAGGAGCAAAATGGGCTGTTGAGAGGGGTTATGGAAGTCCGGAGGACCTTGAATTTATAGAGACCAACGGCTCAATTCTGGAAGCAAACCCTGAAAAGGTGTCTACAAAAGCTCTCGAAAGGGGTAGGGATCAGCTGGGAACCCTTGGTTCAGGAAATCATTTTCTTGAGGTTCAATTTGTAGAGGAAATATACGATGAGAAGATTGCAAAGGCTTTGGGGCTTGAGAAGAACATGGTAACTGTAATGATCCACACAGGCTCACGGGGTCTTGGTCATCAAGTTGCAACAGACTATGTAGCAATTCTCGGAAATGCCATGAAAAAATATGGAATATCTGTTCCTGATAAGCAACTGGCTTGCGCACCTCTCAATTCAAAGGAAGGAAGGGATTATTTTGAGGCAATGTCTGCATCAGCAAACTTTGCATGGGCTAACAGACAGATAATAATGCACTGGGCAGAGGAAGCGATCTTGAAAGCTCTCGGAATATCAAAGAACTCTCTTGGAATGAAATTAATTTACGATGTGGCCCATAACATTGCAAAGAAGGAGAAACATATAATTGATGGCAAAAAGAGAATAGTTGCTGTTCACAGAAAAGGAGCAACAAGGGCATTTCCACCAGGGCATCCTGAGATTCCAAAAAAATATCAGGATATAGGTCAGCCAGTTATAATCCCTGGAGATATGGGAAGGTATTCCTATTTACTCACAGGGGTTAAGGAGGCAATGGAGGAAAGCTTTGGCTCATCCTGCCACGGAGCAGGAAGGGTTCTGTCAAGGCATCAGGCAATAAAAAGAGCCCAGGGAAGATCAATAATTTCTGAGCTGGAAAAAGAAGGAATCCTTGTTAGAGCATCTGACAAAGAGACTGTTGTTGAAGAGATGCCAGAGGCATATAAGGATGTTTCCCTTGTTGTTGACTCAATTGTAGGAGCTTCCATATCTAAGAAAATAGCAAAAATGAAGCCTATTGTGGTAATAAAAGGATAAAAACAGGCTCAGCAATTCCCTTTAAAGCCATTTCTTATTTTCAAAAAAAAAGAAAAAAATCTAAAACATTAGCTTCCCCTCCTAACAAAAACCTTATTGCATCATATAAAGATCTATATGAAATAGTACTCATTGCCTCACAGAATTTTCTATATGAAAATTCTCTCTTGCTCTCGACTTCATA
>JBBIMS010000096.1:0-5642 GCA_037444285.1 Candidatus Aminicenantota bacterium
TGGGCTTTACTAACTTCTATTTCTTCAACATTATTTTTCTTACTTGCATATTACAAAGCATATGAACTAAAAGGATTCCACTGGGGAATTGTCACTCTAATTCTTTTCTTTGTTTTTTCCTTTTTCACTATTGTCTCCCTTAAAATATTTGATAAAAAAATTGTTTCCATTTTTGCAATCTCAGCCGCTCTTTTCTTGAGTTTGACTTTTCCCATTGAGCTTAGAAATGAGTGGATAGCAGTTGCATGGGCTATGGAAATTCCAGCAATTCTTTTTATATGGGATTGGTTGAAAATTCCGAAAATAAAAGGTCTCCTTATAATACTGACCATTTTTGTCATGCTCAGACTTATGAATCCATTTGTTTTGGAATACCCTATCGGGAATATGGTCATATTTAACTGGATTACTTATGGTTTTGGAATACCAATACTATCATTGGCTCTATCAGCCTGGAAAGCTTATAGAATGAAAGATAAATCCATGTCAGAGCTATGGCAGGGGTGCACAATTTTCCTTTTCTTTATTTATCTAACCCTCCAGATAAGGCAGGCATTTCACCCAGGGAAAATTGCTTCAGGTAATTTCCTCATAGAGGAATGGGGGGTAATATCAATCTTTTGGCTTTTATTGGCTATTTCTCTGTTCCTTCTTTACAGGAAACTTCGTATCCCCTCCTTCATTATTGGTGGTAGATTGATTATGATTGCCACTATTATACAGAGCTTCCTTTGTCAGACAATTTTTTACAATCCCATGATATATCCTTCCTCTGTCGGAGGCATCCCCATTCTAAACAAATTGCTTCTTTTGTATTTGCTCCCCCTCCTTTCTTTTCTCCATAGCAGGGAGAGAAATGGAAAGAAAAGGGGAAAAAACACTTCCCTACCTTTGCTATTCATACTCTCTATTCCTGTTGTTTTTATTTGTAACCCTTCAAGTTCGCCAAATCTATAGAGGTGAATTTATTTATAGAGGAGAGGCTACATTAGCTGAAAAATATACATATTCAATAGCCTGGATTTTAATGGGTATCACACTTGTAATTATAGGAATAATAAGAAAAAGCGATATTTTAAGATACTCATCCCTTATTGTAATGGTGATTTCAATATTCAAGGTGTTCCTATACGATTCCTTAGCCCTGAAAGATGTTTATAGAATCCTTTCTTTCTTTGGCTTAGGAGTTAGTCTTTTCCTTCTTGCTTATCTTTACCATAATGTTGTATTCAAGAAGGAAGATGACGATTCTTCTTAGAATTTATGGCTATGCAACGAATCAATTTTAAATAGAGAATTATTGATGCAATTTTCTCCTTTTTAAAGTAAAATATTGCTATGAAAATTAAGGAAGTTTTTACGGAGAAAGCTCCGAAGCCAGCAGGTCATTATTCTCAAGGAATAATTCTTGGTAATCTCCTTTTTGTTTCAGGGCAACTTCCAATTGATCCCTTAACAGGAGAGAAAAAAACAGGTTCAATCGAAGAGCAGACTCTGCAAGCTCTTAAAAACTTGAAAGAGATTTTAGTTTCAGCTGGCTCTGACTTGAAATATGTCTTAAAAACAACTGTCTACATTTCAGATATTGGACTTTGGGATAGGGTAAACAGGGTATATTCAGAATTTTTCGGAGAGCATAGACCTGCGAGATCTGTTGTTCCAACAAAGGAGCTACATTATGGCTTTCAAATTGAAATCGAGGCGATAGCTGTAATACCAGATGAAAAATAAAGGTAAACTTTTATGCCCATCCTGTTCTGCTGAATACCCCCTTTCATCTCCCATCTGGAGATGTGATTGCGGCTCTTTCCTTGAAATTGAATTTGAGCCAAAAATAGAAATCCAGAAGATTGACAAAAAAAGAATCTCTTTGTGGAGATACAGAGATTTTATTCCAATTGATGAGGATAAAAACATTGTTTCTTTCGAGGAAGGATTTACCCCTCTTATAAAAATGGAAGTTTTTAAGAAAGAATTTTTTGCAAAACTTGAATTCCTCTTTCCAACAGGATCCTTCAAAGACAGGGGAGCATCTGTTCTTGTGAGTAAGTTGAAGGAGATGGGGATAAATAAAGTTGTTGAGGATTCTTCTGGAAATGCGGGATGCTCAATTTCTGCCTACTGCGCCAGAGCCGGGATAGAATGCGAAATATTTGTTCCTGAAAAGGTATCCCCTGCAAAATTGGCTCAAATAAAGGCTTACAGAGCTAAAATTAATTTAATACCAGGAAAAAGAGAGGATGTGGCAGAAGCCGCAAGGAATTCAGCAGAAAAATCTTACTATGCAAGCCATGTCTGGAACCCCTTTTTCTTCCAGGGAACAAAAACCTTTTCCTACGAAGTATGGGAACAACTGGATTTAAATGTTCCTGACTCAATAATTTTACCAGTTGGAAATGGAACATTAATGATCGGAGCTTACATAGGTTTCATGGAACTTTCTTATTCAGGACTGATAGATAAAATTCCCCGTTTTGTTGCTGTTCAGTCTGAAAACTGCTCACCAATTTACAGAATTTTCAAGGACAATCTGAATAAAATACCAGATATTGAGCCAAAGAGCACAATTGCTGAGGGAATTGCAGTTACAAAACCTGCAAGGTGGGGAATGATATTAAGGATAATAAAAGAAACAGGAGGAGATGTTTTAACTGTTAAAGAGGAAGAAATTTCTGAGTCTGCCCTTGAGCTTGCAAAAAAGGGAATCTATACAGAGTTTACTTCTGCAACCGCAATTGCAGGGCTAAAGAAATACATAAAGAAAAATGACGAAATAATAGTTATTCCCTTAACAGGACACGGGTTAAAATCCAATGAAAATTATTTAAAATTTTTGGAGGCATAAAAATGAAGCCCAAGATTTTTCTTTTCCTCACCTTTATTTTAGCTTTTCTAATTATGAATCTTTCTGTGAAAGCCCAGGAAAAATATTTTCAGCTTTCAGAGGATGAGAAGGAATGGGTGGAAAAAACATTGAAGGGAATGTCCCTTGATGAGAAGATCGGACAGCTCATAATGGTCCCATTCTCAGGAAGGTTTGTGAATCTTAAAAGTGATTATTTCAAAGAGCTATCCAGTTTCATAAGGAACTATCATGTTGGTGGATTTATAATGTTTGGAGGAGAGATTTACGAAGCAGCTGTTCTGATTAATGAGCTCCAGAAGATTTCAAAAATCCCCCTATTCATTGCATCGGATCTTGAAAGGGGTGCAGGAAACCAGCTTACAAGTGCTATCTCTTTTCCTTTTCTAATGGCAGTAGGAGCCACAGGTTCTGAGGAATTTGCATATTTTCAAGGGAAAATAACTGCCCTTGAGGCAAGAGCAGCTGGAATAAACTGGACTTTTGCTCCTGTTGTTGATGTGAATTCAAATTCCGACAATCCAATAATCAACATAAGAGCTTTTGGAGAAGACCCTGAGCTTGTTGCAAAACTTGGTTCAGCCTTTATAAGAGGGTGTCAGGATGGGAGGTTAATTGCAACTGCAAAACACTTCCCAGGACATGGTGATACATCCCTCGACTCCCACACAACCCTTGCCTTTATCCCTGCTGATAGGGATAGACTTGAAAAGATTGAGCTGTATCCATTTAAGGTTGCAATCAAAACTGGAGTTAAATCGATAATGACAGCTCATATTGCCCTTCCAAATATAGACGATAATATACCATCAACCCTCTCAGAGAAAATTATAGGTGGAATTCTGAGAAAAGAACTTGGCTTTAAAGGTCTTGTTGTTACTGATGCCATGACAATGGGCGGAATTACAAATAACTACTGGATGGGAGAGGCTGCAGTGAAAGCAATACTGGCTGGTGTTGACATGATTCTACTTCCACCAGAACCCCTCTCAGCTATTTCAGCTATAAAAGAAGCGATAATAAAGGGGATTATAAATCAAAGGAGAATTGATGAATCTGTAAGAAGGATTCTTTCTGCAAAGGCATGGCTTGGCATTCACAAAAAGAAATTTTCAGATATTGGAAATTTGAACAAAATTATTGCTGATCCCTCCTATATTTTGAAAGCAGAAAAAATTGCATCTTCCTCCATAACTCTTCTCAGAAATTATGACAATGTAGTTCCAATTGATCCGAGAGGAAAAGGGAAGGTTTTAGTGCTTGCAATAGTTGATGAGGACAATCCAAGTCTCCCCCTTCCATTCCTCAATGAATCAAAAAAATTATACGACAATGCTGAAACAATGATTGTTCATACTGATACAGACAAAGGGAAATTGTTGTCCATCTTGGAAAAGGTCAATGAGTACAATGCTGTTGTTTCTGGAATTTATGTTAGAACAGTTGCATCAAAAGATACAATCGCCCTCCCCAAAGATCTTGCTGATTTTGTAAAACTTCTTTCCATGCAGAAAAAACCCTTTGTAGCAATTTCCTTTTCAAACCCTTACATAGTGAGGCAATTCCCTGACATAAGAAACTACCTTTGCGCCTATGGTTATTCTGAAATTCTACAAAGGGCTGGTGCAAGGGCAATATTTGGATTGGAAGATATAAAAGGGAAATTACCTGTATCTATCCCTGGCATATTCAAAATAGGAGATGGAATTTATTCTCAGAAAGTAAATACATCTTTGAAATCTGTGAATCCGGAGGAAGTTGGTTTTTCAAAGGATGCCCTCGAAAATGTCTTTAAAATTATTGAAGAATCAATAAAAGAGAATGCTTTCCCTGGGGCAACAATAGCAGCTGGAAGAAAAAATGGTCTATTCCTTCTGAAAGAATTCGGGGAACTAAGTTATGACGAAGAATCGGAACCAGTAAAGATTGATACCATTTATGACCTTGCATCCCTCACAAAAGTAATTGTGACAACAACAGCCTGCATGAAACTTTATGAAGAGGGGAAATTGAGGCTCGATTCAAAGGTCTCCTCATACATTCCAGAATTTGCAGTGAAAGGAAAGGAAAAAATCACAGTATGGCATCTCCTCACCCACTCTTCAGGACTACCAGCTTATAAAAGATATTTCCTTGAGACAAAAGGAAAGGAAAATATAATAAAGAGGATTTGCGAAGAGGAGCTTGAATATGAACCAGGAACAAAGTCTGTTTACTCTGATCTCGGCTTTATCCTCTTAGGTGTTATAGTTGAAAAGATAACAGGGCAAAATCTTGAAGATTACATAAAAAGAATTCTCTTCGATCCACTTGAAATGAAGGATACAATGTTTAACCCTCCAAAAACTTTGCTGGGAAGAATTGCTCCCACTGAGGATGACCCATGGAGAAAGAGAATTGTTCATGGAGAGGTCCACGATGAAAATGCCTATGCAATGGGAGGGGTCTCAGGTCATGCTGGACTCTTCAGCACTGTTAAGGATTTGGCAAAATTCTGCCAGCTCCTCCTCAATGGCGGAATCTATAATGGAAAAAGGATTTTAAAGAGAAGCACAATAGAATATTTCACAAAAAAGGTTGATATTTCTGAAAGCACAAGGGCTCTTGGATGGGATACCCCATCAAAGGAAGGGAGCAGTGCTGGAAGATTTGTCTCTTCAAAAGCCTTCGGTCACACTGGATTTACAGGAACATCTATATGGATAGACCCTGAAAAGGATTTATTTGTAGTGTTTCTCACAAACAGGGTCCACACAACAAGAGAAAATCAAAAGATAAG
>JBBIMS010000096.1:5652-6520 GCA_037444285.1 Candidatus Aminicenantota bacterium
CAAAGGTCCACGATACAATCTTCTCAGGTATAAAGGAAAACTGATTCTTTCCCTCTACCTGCTCTATCTCTCAATTTCCCAAGGAGATTTTGAATTGAAATTTCCCTTGACAATTGATTTTTGTATGTAGTAAGCTTTTTTTGTGATTCTGGAAAAAATGAGTTGTTATAGATCTGAGTAAAGGTATGGGTGAAAAAATTCTGACTAATTATTTAAGGGGATTAAAAAGGAATTTTTGAGGAGGTGCCAATTGAAAAAATTAAATTTTATGATTTTTTTATTAATTCTAATCCTTCATCAATGCGCTACCACTCCTCCTTTAAATTTCCAGATGGATCCTTCCTTCGATCCAAAATTGATTAAGAATGTAGCAGTTCTTGAGTTTGAGCCAACTCCTGGAGAACCATCCTCGGGAAAGATTTTACAAGAAGCAACTATTGAGGCTTTCAAAAAAGAGGGTTTCAATGTTTTAGAAAGGGAAAGGGTTATTGATGCCCTATCTAAGAGTGGTATAAGGACAGCAAAAGAATACGGAGAATCTGAGATAAGGAAAATTAAAGATGAGCTGGGTGTGGATACAATTGTATTTGGAAAGGTTTCAGAGTTTACATCATCGGGTTGGTCAGAAGCGACTTTGCACGATTCGACTCCCCAGCCAATGCCAGGAACAACAATCCCTTATGCTGAGTATTCTTACTCTCTTTACATAACTCTCAATCTATTCCATGAGTCATCGGGAAAAACTGTTTTTATCGCCGAATATAAAAAGCAGGGAAAGGGAAGAACCATCAACATGAAGGAGATCGCTACTAAGGCAGTAACTGAGATTATTTCAAAATTAAAAACCCAGAAACCTTAACTTTTATTC
>JBBIMS010000097.1:0-2449 GCA_037444285.1 Candidatus Aminicenantota bacterium
CAACTTGAGGACATAGGAGAAACAATTTGTGGATTCTACGGGAAAATCCCCCTTCGTCTAAAGGATATTGCCAGGATAGAGATGGGATATGGAGAAGTTCTTTCAATGCGAAGAATAAATGGAGAATCCACAGTTGGGATAGACATTTTGAAAGAATCAGGAATAAGCACATTGAAAGTTTCCTCTTCTGTGAAGAAAGCCATTGAAAGACTTAAGAAAACATTGCCATCAAACATTACCCTTAGAATAATAGATGATGAGAGCAAAGAGATAAAGAAAAGATTGAAGAATCTTATAATAATGATGGCTCTTATAGTAGGGATCGTTTTTACCCTCCTTTACATTTTTCTTGACTCCTTTATCCCTTCCATAGCTATTCTCTCCTCAATCTTCTTTTCTGCCTGCATAACAATCAACTTCGTATATTTCTCGAAATTTTCCCTTAACCTCCTTACCCTCTCAGGTCTTGTCCTTGGATTTGGTATGCTTGTGGATAACTCTGTTGTTGTTTTTGAAAGTATCTGGAAGAGGTATGAAATTGGTGAGAGAGGAAAGGAATCGGTTTGGAAGGCTACAAAGGAGGTTGCATTGCCTGCTTTTGCATCCACCCTGACAACAATTATTGTCTTTATGTCATTTCCCTTCTTTCAAGGAAGGCTCAGAATTTACTATCTTCCCCTTGCCTTTGTAATTGCCTTTTCTCTCCTCTCCTCTTACTTTGTAGCTTTCACACTAATCCCCTCCCTTTCTTCAAGAATTGTAAAGGGAAAAAAGGCAGAGATAAAATACTCATTCAGGTTTTATAAAAGAGTGGTGGGATTTTTTATCAAATACCCCCTTATAATAGTTTTGCTCCTCTCAGCTCTATTTTATTTTTCCTATAAAATTTTCAGAAAGGAGGTCTCCTTTGGTGCCTTTTTCTCCTGGTATTACAAGGAAAGATTGATAGTAAGGATTACAACTCCACCAGGAACACCTATTGAAAGAACAGATGAAATCATAAGGGAATTTGAAGAAAGGACTCTTTCAAAGGATTATCCGAAGGAGGTAAACACATATGTTTATCCTGAAGAAGCTTATATGATAATAACATTCCCAAAGAACATTGAGCTTTCTCCTGCTCCCTACATGCTCAAAGAGGAGCTCATAAATCTTGCTACAAATTTTGCAGGGATAGGGGTTGGGATTAGTGGATTTGATCCACAGGGATACTATAGCAGTCCCTATGTTGGTTCCTGGCTTCCCTATAGAATAAAATTTCTTGGCTATAATTTTAATAAGTTGAAGGAGATAACTTCCAATGTTGAGAGAACCCTTCTCAAGAATCCAAGGATTAAAGAGGTAAAGACTGTCTCCTCAAGATACTACTGGGGTGGACAGGATTATTATGAGTTTGATCTGAAAATTGACAGGGAAAAACTCGGCCTCTATGGAACAACTGTTGAAGAGATTCTCCCCCACATTTATTCCAACATAAAGGGTAGGGTTACAAGAGCATATTTAAGGCTTGAGGGTAGGGAATGGCCTCTGACTTTGAAGATAAAAGGAGCTGAAGACACAGATATAGAAAAATTGAAAGAGATTTTAGTGAAAACATCGAGGGGGGAGATCATAAGATTGGGAGAGATTATATCAATTTCTGAAAATCCTATACCAGGAAGCATTGACAGAGAAGATCAGCAATTTCAGAGGACTGTTATGTGGGATTATCTTGGTCCTTACAAAGCTGGGGAAAGATACAAGGATGCCCTTTACAAGAATCTTACCCTTCCACCTGGTTATTCAGCAAAAATTGATGAACCGTGGAGATTGACTCTTGAAGAGGAAAGGAAACTTGGTTTAGCTCTTTTCATCTCCCTCTGTTTTATATTTATGATTCTATGTGCTGTTTATGAAGATTTTATCCAGCCCCTTGTGGTAATGCTTTCTGTCCCCCTTGCTCTTATAGGTGTATTTATTGCCTTTATAATCTCCAAATATCCCTTTGACTCTTCAGCATACATAGGCGTTATTCTGATGAGCGGAGTTGTGGTTAATAATGCAATTTTGATGGTTAATCAAATTAATTTAAAAAGAAAGGAGAGCATGAAGATTTTTGATGCAATAAAGGAGGGAGCAGGAGATAGAATAAGACCAATTCTTATAACATCGACAACAACAATTTTCGGAATGCTCCCCTTTGTTCTTATTCAGACAGAAAGGGGAAGAGACATATGGTCAACCCTTGCCCTATCATCAGTTGGAGGTCTTACAAGTTCCACCATCTTCATCCTCATCGCAACCCCTGTCTTTTATTTGCTCGGTGAAAGGTTTAAAGCATGGATTTCAAAGGTTTTAAAAGGGGAATTTTAGGAGGAAGGTGAAAAGAAATTTTTTTATAAGGAAAGGGGGGAAAGCCCCCTTTCCTTAGTCCCTTATTATTTAAATTCCACCTTCTCGTTTTCCTTTG
>JBBIMS010000097.1:2469-6449 GCA_037444285.1 Candidatus Aminicenantota bacterium
TTCCTCCGAGATATTTGGCTAAGAATGCTTCTGCAGCTGCATAGAATTTCATTCGATTTTCAGGCCTTGCAAACCCATGCCCTTCATCAGGAAAAACTATATATTGAACCTCTTTCCCAGCCTTTCTCACAGCTTCAACAATCTGTTCTGACTCTGTCATCTTTACTCTTGGATCATTGGCTCCTTGTGCAATCAAAAGGGGTATTTTAATCTGGTGAGCCTTAAATAGTGGAGAACGAGACTCAAGGAATTCCTTCTCTTTATCAGGGTCTCCAACTCTGTGTTTGAACATATTGAGCATTGGAGCCCAGTAAGGAGGAATGGATTTTAGAAGGGTTACAAGATTTGATGGTCCTACAATATCAACAGCACAACAGAAAACATCAGGGGTAAATGCGGCACCAACAAGAGCTGCATATCCTCCGTAGGAACCACCGTAAATTGCGATTTTCTTTGGATCAGCAATTCCTTGTTTTATAGCCCAATTGACTGCATCGATCAAATCATCGTGCATCTTTGCCCCCCATTCTCTATTCCCTGCATTCAGGAATTTCTTCCCGAATCCTGCTGAGCCTCTGAAATTGACCTGAAGACATGCATAGCCTCTATTGGCAAGCCATTGAGCTTCAGGATGATAACGCCATGTGTCCCTTGCCCATGGACCACCATGAACATTCAGAACAAGGGGAAGATTTTTGGGAGGAATACCAACAGGGAGGGTTAAATATGCTACAAGTTCAAGACCATCCCTTGCCTTTATAACAACTGGTTTCATCGGAGCAAGGGTTAAGCCTTCAAGCTTTGGTTGATGGGTGAAAAGGAAAGTTCCTTTTTTAGTTTTCCTGTCATAGGCGTAGTAATGGACTGGTCCTGTGTCCTTGGTAAAGGATACAAGCCATACTTTATCGTCTCTGCTCCTGTTAGTTATGAAGAAATCCCCATCCGTTAATTTCGAGATATTGGCAAAATCTTCTTTTATGGAGTTATCAAGAATGTGCCACTGAACTCTGAATCTGTTTGTCGAAACTGCCTGAGGATAATACTCGTCAGGGTGGATGATTACATTGTAAACATCTGCTCCCTTTGGCTCAAAAATTTTCTCTTCCTTTCCTGTTTCCATGTCCTTTTTGTAAAGAATGGTGAGGTCAGAATTAATGTTGTGAAAGAGATATAGGCTTTTTCCATCCTTTGAAAAAGTGAGAGCATCACATTCATCATCAGGACCCCAGGAGATAATTTTTTGCCATTCAGATTTTTCATCTTTTCTTACTCTTATTTCTCCACCACCATCAGGAAGAGCTGCCTGACATCCTCTTACGAGAAAGTTAGAATCGTATATCCATCCCACAACGTCCCCTGGATTCTTTGTGTCAAGAATTACTGCTCCTGTTTTTAGGTTGATTCTGTATACATCGTGTAATCGCCTGTCTCTCAAGTTTATTCCAACGAGAATTTCTTCAGGATGTTCTTTATGAGTTCCTATCATTCGAGCTTGAATTCCCTGAAAGGGGGTTAAATCCCTTATTACAGGAGCTTCCTTCGGAGCTAAAAGGTCAACAGAGTAAAGATGCCAGTTTTCGTCTCCATCCCTGTCCTGAATGTAGAGGATGTGACGCGAATCTTCAGCCCACATGTAAGCTCTGATTCCTCTTTTTCTGTCATCAGTTACAACTCTGTCATCTTCCTTTCCAACTGTTTTTACCCAGACATTTAAAACACCGTTATGAGGAGCAAGGTAAGCCATTAATTTTCCATCGGGTGAGAGCTGAGGTGATGCTTTCTCAGGGTTTCCAAATAGAATTTCCCTTGGGATAAGGGGTGGAAGTTCAGCCTTTAGCAGTGGTGTGGCAAGCCAGGCGACCATAATAATTGAGAGAAGAATTAAAATACGTTTCATAAAAACCTCCTAAGATTTAGCAAAATTCTTTTATATTTTATAAGACGAATCAAATTGCGAAAAGTTCCAATTTTAATTCTTAGATTGGAAATTATTCAAAGCAATTTTCAAAGCAGATTCAATAAGGGAAAGGTATTTTTCTTCAGTGAACTCTTTTTTCGAATATTCAAGGGCATTTTTAGCAATTTCCCTTCCTTCATCAGAGAGGGCTGTTTCAATACCCCTTGCGATCCCCTCAGGAGAAGGCTCTGAAAGTATTGCTATTTCGGGATTGAGAACCTGAGTATGAGTCCATAGATTTGTTGCAACAACATGCTTTCCTGATTTAAGATAAGAATATATTTTTAGGGGAGTGTTTGTCCCTGAGATTCTTGGAGAAACAAGGCAATCTGCTATGGAAAGGAAAAGGGGGATTTCCTCAGGAGATTTTTCTCCAGGGAAAATTATCCTTTGATTTACTTCAAGGGTTTCAGCAAGAGATTTCATTTTCTTTATTTGATCTTCCTTGCCTCCTACCAAAATAATTATCTTGTCTTCAAGATTTAAAAATTTTAGAGATTGAATAAGAATTTCAATTCCCTGATATGCCTCGAAAGTTCCTGTGTAGAGGATGACTTTTTTGCCTTCAATTCCGAGTTCCTTTTTCAGCCTCTCCTTCTCCTCTTTTTTAACTTCTTCTTTCGGAAAATCTAAGAAATTTTCAATTCTTATTATTTTCTTTTCATCACTAATTTTCCTGGCATGATTTTCAAGATCTTTACATATTACTATTACACAATGGGAATTTTTAAGAACCTTTTTTTCGAAAAAATAGAATAAATTGAATAGAATTCTTGAATTTGAGAATTTGAAATTTTTTAGCTGTTGCGGTAAAGAGGAGTGCATGTCGTAAATATGGGGAATTTTAAAAATTTTTGAAAATATTACTCCGAAATAAGATGCCTCTTCATGGGTGTAAATCAGGTCGTATTTCTTTCTAAGAAGCTGAAATAAAGAAGTAAAAAAAAGAGAGATATCAAGAGGTATTTTTTTGAAAGATGGTCCAATTTTCACTTTTTTGATAAATGGGAATTTGCTCCTTATAATTTTAAGATTTTTTATTTCCACATTTTTCCCGATAGGGTATGTGACAAGGTCTATTTCATGCCCAAGTTTTGAGAGGGCATAAATTCTGAAGTATTCAGAGAAGGGAGTACCCCTTGGCTCAAAAAATGGCTCTGGAGCTATCATCAATATCCGCATTGCACGGCTAAGAATTATTGACCTTTTTCTTCCTCAAACCCATAGAGTTCTTTTATGGCATATATCTTTTTTTCGACTGCCTCATGGTATGTCCTTGAAAGCATCTCAGCAAGTAAGCCAAGGGAGATGAACTGGGCTCCAAGGAATATTAACAACACTGACAAAAGGAGAAGGGGTCTATTGCCTATGGCTTGTCTTTCAATTAGTTTCAAATATGTTAAATACACTCCAATTAAAAGTCCTGTTCCGCCTGTAAGTAAACCTACAAGTCCAAAAATCTGAAGGGGTCTTGTTGAATAACTTATAAGAAACTTTACTGTGATCAAATCGAGGATTACCCTTATTGTCCTTCCTATTCCATATTTTGATTTTCCCGCTTTCCTTTTTCTGTGATTAACCTTTACCTCTGCCACATTTATTCCCAGAAGGGAAGCAACTGCTGGAACAAATCTGTGCATTTCTCCATAAAGCCTTATATTTTTAACAACCTCGCTTCTGTAGGCTTTTAGTGTGCATCCATAATCATGGAGCTTGACTCCAGTAATAATAGATATTAAGAAATTGGCAATTTTTGATGGAAGAACTCGCGTCAGGAATTTATCTTTTCTCTTCCATCTCCAACCACTAACAAGATCATATCCTTCTTCGATTTTTTTGAGTAAAATTTCTATATCTGCAGGATCGTTCTGTAAATCAGCATCAATGGTAATTATAATTTGACCTTTTGCGTAGTCAAAACCAGCTGAGAGAGCAGGGGTCTGTCCAAAATTTCTTCTGAATTTGATTATCTTAACTCTTTTGTCCTTCTCCCTTAATCTTTTTAACTTCTCATAAGTTGAAT
>JBBIMS010000098.1:0-6427 GCA_037444285.1 Candidatus Aminicenantota bacterium
CAATAATAGGAGAGCTTGACGAACTTGACTCCACTGCTCTTGCTTCTCTTACAGCTGGGAATGTGGCTGCCACAGACAGCCTGGCAAAACTTCTTGGCTCAAAAGGATTCCATTCCCTTTTCCATGAGGGAGAGAGGGAAAATATGCATATCTCTCCTATAGGAAATCACATTATCCTTGGAGTGATTTTTGACGAGAAGACATCCCTCGGGCTTGTGAGGTTAAGAGTTAAAAAGGCTTCCTCTGAGCTGAACACTATTTTTGAGAACATTGAAAAGAAAAAGGAAAGGGGTGAATTACCGAGCTCTCCCCCTCCCCTCTCTGACATAACTGATGAGGATATAGAAAAATTATTTAGAGGCAGATAGTCCATGCCATTCATAAACAATTTCACCAAGGAAATTCACATTAAAATAGTTTATTATGGTCCAGGACTTGGAGGGAAAACAACAAATTTACAATACATTCACAACCATCTTGATCATCACAGGAAAGGACCCCTTGTCACCCTTCCCACTGAGACTGACCGAACTCTCTTCTTTGACTTTCTACCCCTTGACATAGGAACATTAAAGGGTGGATACAAAGTAAGATGCCATTTCTATACAGTTCCTGGACAGGTTTACTATAACGCAACAAGAAAACTTGTTTTGAAAGGGGTCGATGGACTTGTATTTGTAGCAGATTCACAGGTTGATAGAGCTGAGGCAAATCTTGAAAGTGTTGAGAATTTGATGGAAAACCTTAAAGAATATGGTTATAACTTCGCTGATATACCATATGTCCTTCAATTAAACAAAAGAGATCTTCCAAAAATTATGAGTGTGGATGAAATGTTAAAAAGTTTGAGACTTAAAAATGAACCATATTTTGAAGCTGTGGCAGTAAAGGGGGTAGGGGTTTTCGAGACAATGGAGGCAATAGTTAAGGCAACAGTTACAAAACTTGTAAAGGGTTTCTCCATCTAAATAAAATCCTCTGGTAGAGGAGAAACAAACTTAACCTCTTTTCCTGTGGAAGGATGGATAAAGGAGATGGAATAACTGTGGAGAGCAAGCCTCTTGTAGAGGGGGCCACCATATTTTCTATCACCAAGAATTGGGCATCCAATTGATTTAAGATGAACTCTTATCTGATGTGTCCTTCCTGTTCTGGGTCTAACCGAGAGAATTTTTAGATTCCCCTTTTCCCTTATGAGCTCATACTCTGTGAATGCTTCCCTTGGCTTTTTTGTCCTGCTCGATATTTTCTTTCTATAAGTTTTATCCCTTCCAATTGGGAGCTCAATTACTCCTTTAATCTTCTTTAAATTGCATTTTACAATTGCAATATACTCTTTTTTCACCCTCCTTTCTTTGAACTCTTTCTGAAGAAAATGATAGGCAAAATCATTTTTTGCAACAACCATAACTCCTGAAGTTTCCTTGTCGAGTCTGTGGACAATACCTGGCCTTTTATCAGAGCCAACATTGGTAATTTCAGGTCTGTGAAATAGCAATGCATTTACAAGAGTTCCCTTTTCCACCCCTGCCCCTGGATGAACAACCATTCCTGAGGGTTTATCAATGACAATAATGTCTCCATCTTCATAAAGAATTCTAATAGGAATATTTTCAGGAATTAATCCTGACTCAATCTTCTCAGGAATTGTCACCTCAATCCTTTCACCAACCTTTACCCTGTATCCTGCCTTTTCAAACCTTCCTGATAAAGAAACGAGCCTCTCCTTTATAAACTTCTGAATTTTTGCACGAGTTAATCCACTTAGTTTTGAAGACAAGAATAAATCCAATCTTTTACCTTCATCTTCCCTACCAACTACAAACTCTTTCTTTACCCCTTCCTTCTCCATAAAAAATCAATTCTTTATCAATTTTCTTTCTTTTTAATGCGGGAAAAGAGGAAAATGGAAAATATGATCCCAAAAATTGAAATAAGCTGGGGCACTGAAAATGTAAATGGGTTATGAAAAATTATCCCTCTGTCGGGATCACCCCTGAAAAATTCAATTATAAATCTCCATATAGAATAATTCAGAATGTAAAAGGAAAAAACTTTACCCTCTTTAACTTTTCTTCTCAGGAGATAAAATAGAAAGAAAAAATTGGCAAAATTGAAAATTGCCTCAGCAAGCTGGGTTGGAAATAGAGGGACTCCAAGGGGGACACCTGTGTTTTGATGGGCGATTGGATTAGAAAAAGTGATAGAAATTGGGCAGTTAATTTCTCTGCCATAACAACAACCAGCTGAAAAACATCCAAGCCTTCCAAAGGCGTGGGCAAGGGCTATTGAAGGAGCAAAAACATCAGCTGCTGGAAAAAATGGGATCTTCTTTTTCTTCAAATAAATTAAAGCAAAGGGGACCCCAAATAAAAGGGCTCCAAAAAAATGTCCTCCTGCTCTAAGGGTTCCTAATATTTCCTCAGGATAGGTAATATAATATTTAAATTCAACAAAAATCATTAAAATTTTACTGCCCAGAAAAGCAACAATAAAAAGATAAAAGACCAGATTCGACAGTTCCCTTACAGGAAGACCAGCTTTTTTTAGATTCCATTCAAATAGTAACAAAGCAAGAAGAAAACCTGTAGCTAAGAAGAATCCATAGGTATAAATTGTTAAGGAGCCTATTTTTGTGAGGACAGGGAACATACTCTTCTCTTCCTATGTAAAATCATCTCTCCAATTATTAAGATAGCCCCAATGGATATAAAGGAGTCAGCAAGGTTAAAAGTGGGCCAGCGAAAGGAGCCATAATATATATCTATAAAATCAGTAACACCTCCATTCACAATTCTGTCAAAAATATTCCCAAGAGCTCCTCCAATAATGAAGGAAAAGGAAAGGTTGGCAATTACTTCATTGGAAGATGTTTTTAAAAAAACATATAGAATAAGAAGAAACGCAAAAATGGAAAGAATTAAGAAAACAAAATAAAGAAAGCCCCTTTCATATGTGGAGAAAAAGCCAAAAACCGTTCCCCTATTTACTATGTTTGTTAGGGAGAGGAAATTTGGTATTATTACCCTTTCTCCATAAAAGGGAATATATCTTTTAACCAGGAGTTTTGAGAGAATATCGAGGAAGAAAACATTTGCTATTACGCTAATCCATATCAATTTTTTCATGGGAGTTTTTTTACAACCTCCATGCATCTTGGACAGAGATCAGGGAAATCCCTGTCCTTTCCAACATGAATTGAGTAATTCCAGCATCTCTGGCATTTTTCACCATCAGCCTTTAAAACTTCAACACCCAATTCCTTCCCAACCCTTGTTTCGACTTGAGAAACAATAAAAATTGAAGGGAGAAGTCCTTTGAATTTTTCCATCAATTTCTCATAACTTTCAGGGTATTTTAAAATAACCTTTGCCTCTAAGGAATTACCTATGGTTTTTCTATTCCTTTCAATTTCCAGTGCCTTTAAAACCATTTCCCTTATATCTAAAATAGATTCCCATTCCCTAACCATTTCCTCTTCAAGCCAGATTATCTCTTCCAGAGGAAATGTGTGAAGGAATATGGAATCCTCTTTACCTTCAAAATAAGGTAAAAATTCCCATGCCTCCTCTGAGGTAAAGGGAAGGATCGGGGAAAAGAGAAGAAGACTCTCCTTTAAAATAATGAAAATAGCAGTTTGAGCTGATCTTCTTTCCTCAGACTCAGGATGGGAACAGTATAGCCTGTCCTTAATAATATCAAGATATAGGGCGCTAAGGTCAACTGTAAAAAAGTTGTAAAGGGTGTGATAAATTGAGTGATACTCAAAATTTCTATAACCTTCAAGAACTTTCTTTACTTTCCCTCTCCATTTTTCAAGAATATAAAGATCAAAAAAATTCATTTTTTCCTTTGGAATCATATCCTTGGAGGGGTTGAAATCATAAAGGTTTCCGAGCATGAATCTCCATGTGTTTCTTATTTTTCTGTATGCTTCAGTAAGCCTTTCAAGAATTTCAGGACCCAACTTTACATCCTCTTTGTAATTGAAACTTGCAACCCAAAGCCTTAAGATCTCTGCTCCTTTTTTGTCAATTATCTCCTGAGGTGATATTACATTTCCAAGGGACTTATGCATAGTTCTTCCCTGTTCATCAAGGACCCAACCATGGGTTATAACAATCTTGAAGGGAGAATCTCCCTTTGCAGAGAGCCCAACGATCAGTGATTTGTTGAACCATCCTCTGTACTGGTCATTCCCCTCAATGTAAACATCAGCAGGCCATTTATGGTCCGGATCTCTATCCAGAACCGAATGGGAAGAACCTGAGTCAAACCATACATCAAGGATGTCTGTCTCCTTACGGAAATCACTTCCTCCGCATTTACCACATTTTGTTCCTTCAGGGATAAAATAGCTTGCATCTTTTAAAAACCAGCTATTTGAACCTTCCTTGCTGAAGATTTCTGCCACTCTATCCATTGTTTCCCAATTTTCCAGAACCTCATTGCAGTTCTTGCAGAAGAATACAGGAATTGGAACTCCCCATGTTCTCTGACGGGATATACACCAGTCGGGACTTGAAAGATACATATTTGTTATTCTCTCCATTCCCCATTCTGGAATCCATTTTACTTTTTTAACAGCCTCTATTGCTCTATTTCTTAAAGAACCTGCATCCATTGAAATGAACCATTGCTCTGTTGCCCTGAAGATAACAGGGTTCTTGCATCTCCAGCAATGGGGATAGGAGTGGGTAATCTCTTCGGAAAGGAGCAATTTTCCTCTATTTTTCAGTTCTTCCACAATCAATGGATTTGCATCAAATACCTGCAATTTCCCGAAAAGGGGCAAATTGCTTACAAATCTTCCTTTTTCATCAACAGGATTGTAAATTTCAAGATTGTATTTTACTCCTGAATAATAATCCTCTTCACCGTGTCCAGGTGCAGTGTGAACGCAACCTGTCCCCTGCTCAAGATTTACATAATCGGCAAGAATTATCAGAGATTTTCTATCATAGAAAGGATGAATTGCATTTAAGCCCTCAAGTTCAGCCCCTTTGACTCTCTTAATTACCCTTGGCTCCTTAAACTGGAGTTTTTTTGTTATGCTCTCAAAAAGGTTATCTGCAATCAGATATATTTTCCCATCTGACTCAAAGAAGGAATAAGTGAAATCAGGGTGAAGGGCGACCGCCAGATTTGCAGGCAATGTCCAAGGAGTTGTTGTCCATATTATTACAAAGGCATCCTTCCCATTAAGAAAGGAAAACCTATCATAAAAATCAGAGTCTAACGGGAATAGAACCCAGATAGAAGGAGAAGTATGCTCATGATATTCAATTTCAGCCTCAGCAAGAGCAGTTTCACAATGAATGCACCAGAGAACAGGCTTTTTCTTTCTGTAAACTTCTCCTGATTTGAAGAATGTTGCAAGATAACGGATTATGTCACCTTCATACTCAGGATCCATTGTAAGATATGGTTTCTCCCATGAGCCAAAAACACCAAGTCTTTTAAACTCTTCCCTCTGAATATTAACATACTTTTCAGCGTATGCTCTGCACTCCTCTCTTATCTCCACAGGGCTCAAATTTTTCTTCTTATCCTTAAGAATTTGATCAACCTTATGCTCAATGGGAAGGCCATGGCAATCCCAGCCAGGAAGGAAAGGAGATTTAAATCCTTCCATACTCCTTGATTTAACAATAAAGTCTTTGAGGATTTTATTTAAGGCATGACCGAGATGGATGTTACCGTTGGCATAGGGTGGACCATCATGAAGAATGAAAGGAGGTGAGTTTTTTCTCTTTTCAAGAATTTTTCTATAAATGTTCATCCTCTCCCATTTCTGCAAAATAAGGGGTTCCCTTTGAGGAAGGTCTGCTTTCATTGGAAAGGAAGTCTTTGGAAGATTAAGAGTATCTTTATAATCCTTACCCATTTCTCTAAAAGATAGATTTTACTAAATAACTATTGAAAAATCAATAAAGAGTATCGATTAATTCAAAATTTTCTAAATTTATTCGATAATTCTTCCTTTTATTCTTCAGGGACTGAGAACTCAACTTTTTTATATCCTGCTGGAACTTTAAAAAATTCATCGGGAAAGTTCTTAAATGTTACATCTGTGACATTCATTTCTGTTATGTTTGTCTCTGTCTTCCCTTTCTTGTCTGTATTTTTCTGGGTTGTTACTGACTTTAGAACAAACCCAATATCCTTTTGTGCCTGCATCTCTTTCTCAATGAGTCTGTCAAGATCTTCCATCCCTGTTTTAAAAGATTTCTTCTGAAAACCTCCTGCTACTTCCATGGATGGAATATCATTAGTCGCCCATATTTCCTTTATCTCCTCTACATGATTTTTACTCTTTATAAAGGCTACCTTTGTTTCTATATCGTAAGAAATCTTAATCAAAAAGTGATCACATCTATACTTCCCAAAAACTTCTGATCCAATTTTTGAAACTTCAACATTGGGA
>JBBIMS010000099.1:0-272 GCA_037444285.1 Candidatus Aminicenantota bacterium
AAAAACAACTCTCCTCAATATAATCGGAACCCTTGACTTACCGACAAAGGGGAAAGCGATTGTAATGGGTGAGGATGTGGAAAAGCTAAAACCTAAGGAATCTGCTCAGATCCGTAAAAAACACATCGGATTTATCTTTCAGACTTTTAACCTCTTTCCTGTTTATACTGTCTATGAAAATGTGGAGTTCCCTCTTCTGCTTCTCAAAGTTCCTGCAAAGAAAAGGAAGAAGATGGTGATGGAAGCTCTTGAATGGGTCGGGTTGGCTGACC
>JBBIMS010000099.1:299-6389 GCA_037444285.1 Candidatus Aminicenantota bacterium
CAGAACTTTCTGGTGGTCAATGCCAGAGAGTGGCTATAGCAAGGGCAATTGTAAAGGAGCCTTCAATTGTTCTGGCTGATGAACCTACTGCTAATCTTGACGCAGAAAATTCCTACAACATTCTCGAAATTATGCTTCAACTGAACCGTGAACTTGAAACAACTTTTATCTTTGCAACCCATGATGAAAAGGTCATAAAATATTTAAGAAGAAAAATAACCCTTTTCGATGGGAAAGTAGTAAAAGATGAATCTTATCCTTCTTTGCAAAGATCTGATTTAGACCCTTCTGAAAAAGAAAGATGAAAGTTCTTCTAAAGCTGGCTTTCCGAAATCTTATAAGTGCAGGGCTAAGAACATGGCTCAATGTACTGGTTCTATCAATTGCTTTTGTGGTTATTATATGGACTCAGGGGATCTATAGAGGGATGGGGGATCAAGCATCCAAAACCATGATAGATCTGGAATATGGTGGCGGACAATACTGGCATGAGTCTTATGATCCATTCAATCCTTTGACCATTGAGGATTCCCACGCAAAAATACCCGATGATATTAAAAATCTTATCTCAGAAGGTAAAGCTACATCTATTCTAATTGTTCAAGGAGCAATTTATCCTCAGGGGAGATTCATTCCTGTTCTGATTAAAGGGATTGAACCTCAACAGAAAATTTTAAGCCTTCCTTCAAATTTTCTTTACAATAATAAATTTTCCTCTTCAGAGGAAATCCCTGCATTCATAGGGATTAGAATGGCTAAAACAACAAAGCTGAGACCTGGAGACTCTGTAATTCTTAGATGGAGGGATTCTAAGGGTGTTTTCGATGCTCGAATCCTTCGCATCGTTCAGGTATTCAGCTCAATTGCTCCGTCTGTGGATGTAGGTCAGGTATGGGTTCCTCTTAAAACCCTTCAATCCCTAGCAAAAATGGAGGGGGAAGCAACAATAATAACCCTTGCAAAAGAAACTTCCCCACCTTCATTGGATATTCCTGGCTGGAAATTTAAAGATTTGAATTTTCTTCTGAAGGAAGTAAATGAGCTTGTTTTAACTAAAAGTCTCGGGGCTTCTATTATATATGTGATCCTTCTTTTCATGGCAATGCTAGCAATTTTCAACACACAGGTCCTTTCAATCTTCAGAAGAGTAAGGGAGATAGGGACCCTTGTAGCCCTTGGTTTTACTCGTTCTCAGGTCATTTTACTATTTACCATTGAAGGTGCAATGAATGCAATTCTTGCAGGAATACTTGCTTTTATTTATGGTTATCCTTTCCTTTCCCGTTTTGCCCGTTCGGGATGGGCTATGCCTGAGATTGTTGACAGTTATGGATTTGCAATCGGTGAAAGACTTATGCCTATTTTCAGTGTAGGACTCATAGTTGGAACTGTTATCTTAATTATGCTTCTTACGACTATAGTAAGTTTTTTGCCCGCTCGCAGGTTGTCTCGTCTCAAACCTACTGATGCATTGAGGGGGAAAATGCAATGATCAGTTTTATTTTCAAAGGGGTGGTTCGCGATAGGAGAAAAAGTCTTTTCCCTTTGCTTGTTGTTTCTTCAGGTGTTATGCTCACTGTTCTCCTTTACTGCTGGATAGGAGGAGCTAAGAATGGGTTTGTCGAGTCCAGTGCAAGATACAACACAGGGCATTTAAAAATAATGACAAGGGCTTATGCAAAGGAGGCTGACCTAATTCCCAATGATCTTGCTTTTATGGGAGTATCCTCCCTCCTTCAGAAATTGAAAAATGATTATCCTGAGCTTTTGTGGACACCAAGGATTCGTTTCTCAGGTATTTTAGACATTCCTGATGAGAAAGGAGAAACAAAGGCTCAGGGCCCAGCAACCGGGATCGCTTTAGATTTAAGGTCAAAGGATTCTCCAGAACTCTACATTATGAATTTAAAAAAGGGTTTGCTAAATGGGAAAATCCCTGATGATGAAGGTGAAATACTTGTTTCTTCAGAGCTTGCAAAATCTCTATCTTTAAAGCCCGGTGGGCATGCAACTATAATTAGCTCCACCATAACAGGAGGTCTGGCTATAGCAGATTTCAAAGTCTCTGGAATAATCAGATTCGGAATCACCCCCCTTGATAAAGGAACAGTTATAGGTGACATAAGGGATTTTCAAAAATTTCTTGATATGGAAGATTCAGCGGGAGAAATTGTTGGTTTATTCAAAGATTTTGTTTACAAAGAAAAAATTGCCAAAAAAATTGCTCTGGATTTTAACAGGAAATTTGAATATTCAAACTCAGAGGATTCAGATTTTCTCCCAGTGATGTTAACTCTTGAGGAACAGGGTGGTCTTGCCGAAATGTTTGCCATGCTTAAAACATTTTCCTCTGCAATTGTTACTGTCTTTGTTGCAGTAATGTCTATAATTCTCTGGAATGCAGGCTTGATAAGTTCTATTCATAGATATGGAGAGATAGGGGTCAGGCTCGCAATGGGTGAGGAGAAAGGTCATATCTACCTATCTCTGATAGGAGAATCTCTAATAATAGGAATGATTGGCTCGTTAATAGGAACAGCCATCGGCATTGCAATTTCCTATTATTTGCAGGTTCATGGAATAAACATAGAATCTTTCATGAAGCAATCAACATTGATGTTTGGTAATGTTATGCGAGCTGAAGTAAGACCTGCTGGCTTTGTAATTGGTTTTATACCTGGACTTTTTGCAACTTTTCTCGGCACAGCTATTGCTGGAATAGGAGTTTTTAGAAGAAAGACATCAACCTTAATGAAGGAGTTTGAGGCATGAGAGAAAAAATGAAAAGTTTTAAAATCCTTTTTTTCATGATGGTAGTTTTGATTTATAACACTTTTTCAAAAATTATAGCCTCAACAGCTCAGAATCCAACAGGAGATTGGATACTTAATAAGGTTGACGAAAATCTTACTTCTGATAATAAAATTATCACAGCAAAGATGATAATTCACTTGCGAAGGACATCAAGGACTGTTGAATTTAAATCATACATCCAGGGAATTGAGAAAGCTTTCACTGAGTTTCTTTCTCCGCCGAGGGAGAAGGGGACAAAAATGCTGAAATTGAAGGATCAGCTCTGGATGTTCTCACCCTGGACAGAAAGGACAATTCTTATTTCTGGTCACATGCTAAGACAATCGGTTATGGGCTCTGATCTCTCCTACGAAGATATGATGGAGGATCCCAAGCTTAAAAATTCCTACAATGCTGAGCTTAAAGGAGAGGAAAGAATAATGGATTCCCAGTGCTGGGTTCTTGAGCTTAAGGCTAAATCAGAGGATGTTGCATATCCATCAAGGAGAATTTGGGTTGATAAGGAAAAATTCGTGATTTTGAAGGATGAGCGTTACGCTCGGGGAGGAACTTTGCTAAAAATGACAGAAGTGAAAAGTTTAAGGAAAGTTAAGAATAGATGGATTCCTGAGAGGGTTGTTTTCAAAGATATGCTTAAATCTGGAGATGGAACTGAGTTTATAATTGAATCAATTGAATTTGATGCTAAAATTCCCGAACACATTTTTACAAAAGCTTCTTTGAAGTAAAAAGAACTGAAGCTTAGAATTTTTTAAATTTCAAGGTATGAAAGAGCTCCTTTTCTAAAGTGTATTAGTGATGAAATTCCACATCTTTAATGGTAAGAACCCTTTCGATATAATATTATTTTTGGTAGGAGGCAAGGATGGAAATTAAAATTGTAAGAATTGAAAAGCCAGAGGAAATGAATTTTATCTTGGGACAAGCCCACTTTATTAAGACTGTTGAGGATATTCATGAGACAATTGTAACAACTGCCCCTCATCTAAAATTCGGTCTTGCTTTCTGTGAATCCTCCGGTCCAGCTCTTGTTCGTTATTCAGGAAATGCAGAGCATCTAATTGAACTTGCTAAAAAGAATGCTCTTAATCTCTCAGCAGGGCATTCCTTCATAATCTTTCTGGAAAATGGTTTTCCAATAAACATTCTAAATGCCATAAAAAATGTGCCTGAGGTTTGCAGAATCTTCTGTGCCACAGCAAACCCAGTTGAGGTAATAATTGCTGAAACAGATACAGGTAGAGGAATCCTTGGAGTCATTGATGGTGTTAAGACAAAAGGGATTGAGGGTGAGGAGGACATAAAGAAGAGAAAAGAGTTTCTAAGGAAGATAGGATATAAATTTTAAAGAAAAATCGTTAAAAAACCTTTTGTTTCTATGCAATTGATATTCATTAATCTCTATGTTATCCTTTTTTTTAAAGGATTTCCATGGGAAATGTAAAGTGGATTTTCGATGAAAGAGAATATCCCATGGATGCTTCCCTGAAAAGTCTCAAAATCCCAAAACCTTTACTACTTTCTCTTTTTAGAAGGGATTTGAAAACATCGGAGGAGATAAGAAGATTTTTGTATCCTTCAATTGAGGACCTTTACCCTCCAGATCTTCTTATGGACATGGAGAAAGCGGTTGAAAGAATTTTTAAAGCGATTGAAAGTAAAGAAAAGATTGTTATATTTGGAGATTACGATGTTGATGGAATAACTGGAACAGTAATTCTTTTAAAGTTATTTTCATCCTTGGGAGGGAATGTAGATTTTTATATACCTGAAAGAATTAAGGAGGGCTATGGAGTCAAAAGAGAACACGCTGAGAAGGTGGAAGAGATAGGGGCAAAACTTGTTATTACTGTTGACACAGGAATAAAGGGATTTGATTTTGTTGAATTTGCTCGAATTAAAGGGATTGATGTGATAATAACAGACCATCATCTTCCCGACCCTTCAGGGATTCCATCTGCTTTTGCTGTTTTAAACCCCCTAAGAAATGATTGCTCCTACCCATTTAAGGGACTTGCGGGAGTGGGGGTAGCTTTCAAAGTTGTCCAGGCAATCCTCAAAAAAACCAAAAAGGAGAAATTTATACCCCGTTATTTGATGCTTGTAGCAATAGGGACGATAGCAGACCTTGCAGAAATAAGAGGAGAAAACAGAATATTTGTAAAGATTGGACTCGAGGAATTAAAAAAACCTTTGAACAAAGGGCTAAAGTCCCTCCTTGAGATAAGTGGTCTTTCCGAAAGAAGGATTTCTGTAAATGACATTTCCTTCAGAGTAGGACCTCGACTGAATGCCTCTGGCAGACTCTCATCTGCTTCCAAAGCAGTGGAGTTATTCTTATCTGAAGATCCCGACAAATGCAGAAGGCTTGCTGAAGAGCTTGATGCTCTTAATTCTGAAAGGCAGAGAATAGAAGAGGAAATTTTGAGAGAATCTCTATCTTTCATTTCCCAGGATAAGATTCCAAAAATTCTTCTTCTTTTTAAAGAGGGATGGCACAGGGGTGTAATTGGTGTTGTTGCATCCAAACTTGTTGAGAAGTTCAGAAGACCCTCCATACTAATTTCCATTGATGATGATATGGGATATGGCTCAGGAAGGTCAATAGAATCCTTCCATCTTGCCAATGCTTTGAGCACTGTTTCAGGATTATTCGAAAGCTGGGGAGGGCATAAAATTGCCTCTGGATTTGTAATAAAAAGGGAAAAGATCGATGAGTTGAAGTCTTGCCTTGAGAGTTATGCTGAAATGGTTCTTAGTGAGGATGATTTCGCAAGGGCGATAAAAATTGATTCCTTCCTTTCTTTCAATGAAATTGATAAAAGATTTCTCGACATCTTAGAGGAGGAATTTCCTCCCTTTGGTATAGGGAATCCAAGACCTGTTTTTGCATCTCGGAATGTAAAAGTTGAAAGTGCTCCTGAGTTCATAAAGGAGAATAGAATCCAGTTAAGTTTGTCCCAGAATGGAATTGTGGCAAAGGGTGTTATATGGGACTATAATGAGAAAGAGGTGGATCTAAATTTTCTGAAAAAAGGAAATAATCTTTCAATCGCATACCATGTTGAAAAGGAAGATTTTGCAGGTGAAGTTTTCCCTCTCTTAAACATAATAGATTTTAAAAATGAAACGGGATAAGATAAGAAAAATAATAGCCCTTTCCATCATTGCTATATCTATTATTTTAATTTTCATAATATTTTCAAAAAAATCAAGAATGAATGTAAGAGAAGAAAGCCCTTTATCAGAAGGGCAGAGCGAGCTCCATCTTGTTCA
>JBBIMS010000100.1:0-4444 GCA_037444285.1 Candidatus Aminicenantota bacterium
AAATGGAAAATAATGAAATGAAAAGGAGAATGGAGAATTACGAAAGAATAATCAGAGAAATTTTAGGAGCATTTAGTAAGTTGGAATTTCATATTGTTGTAGAATCCACTATTCATAAGAAAATAATTCCAATAGATAAAAATGATGAGAAAGATAAATTACTATTGGAAGATATTTACACCATTGTAAATGATTTTGCCATTCAATACAATAAAACACCCATTACCTTTACCCTCTATAAATCATTAGTTAAACCACCGAAACCAAAAAGTTTTCGCAATAATGAAGTTGGTGTGTTTGCAGATAAAATAATCCCATCGTTTTTTGATAAAAATAAGGATAGATTGAAAATAATTGAATCTTTTGAAAGATTACAATTAATGGGTTACCCAGATGAAAAGATTACTGATAAATATGGAAGAGTTACCTACTTAGAAGTAAAAGCGACTTCAAGGCGAGATGTAGGTTCACCGAGAGATTTTTTCTTCTCTCCTTTAAAGAATTCAAAGAAAAAGATAAGAGATGATGGGCATCATTTATTACTATGTCTCGATACACTTGAACGAAAAGAAAAAGAATTTATTATTACTGGTTGGTGCCTTATCGATTTGTTTAATATCAAAGTATCAATGAAACCAGAATTTAATACTGATAATTTGGAATTATATAGGAGAGAGAACATTTTGTTAGAAGTTAATTTAGGCGTGGAGAAGTAAATGGTTTCACACATCTATGTAGATAATGGGGCATTCTATATTTTTGAAGACGGTTTTTGCACATGTTTGAACCCAGACTGTATAAACTGTCCAGTAAATAGGGTATTTCAAAAGTTCAAAAAATGGACTGCATATCAAAAATTTGAAGGATGAAAATTATGGCTTGATCCATAAAAGTAAGGAAAGAAGAATTTGAAGAAAAATAAAGTTTACTATCAATTTTTAAAAACCATCAGAACCTACAATCTTTTTCAGGAGAATGATCATGTTCTTGTTGCATTTTCCGGTGGTCCTGATTCATCTGCCCTCCTTCATTTACTCCTTGAATTCTCCAAAGAATTCCCTTTAAAAATTGAACTTGCCCATTTCAACCATAAATTAAGGGGGGAAGAGTCTGAAGAAGATGAGGAGTTTTGCAGGAGGGAAGCTGAAAGACTCGGTCTTCCAATTCATATTGGAAGTGAAGATGTGAAGGAATATGCGAAAAAAAGAAAGATAAACTTAGAGGAGGCAGCAAGCATTCTGAGGTATAGATTTTTAAAATCAAAAGCAAAGGAGATTGGAGCAAACAAAATAGCCCTTGGACATACAATGAACGACCAGGCAGAGACATTTTTGATGAGAGTCCTCCGAGGTTCAGGGCTAAAAGGACTTTCTTCAATATTCCCTGTAAAGGATGAGATATTTGTAAGACCTTTAATTGAGATTAAAAGGGAGGAGATAGAAAACTATTTAAAAAAAGAAGGGATTCCATCAAGACTCGACAGCTCAAATCTCTCCCTCAAACTTCTAAGAAACAGGATAAGATTTGAACTTATTCCATATCTTGAGGAAAGATTCGGAAAAAGGCTTGTGGAGCATCTTTCAAAATCTGCACAACTAATAAGGGAGGAGGATGAGATAAACAGGCTTATTGAGAATGAGAAGTTTAAAGAAATTGTTATTCATGACGATGGTTTAAAAATGAATTTTGAAGCATTGAAAAATTTCCCAGTTCCCCTTCAGAGAAGGCTTATAAGGAAATTCATAGAAGAAATTAAAGGAAATCTGAGGAGGATAGGTTTTTACCATATTGAACAGGTTAGAAATCTTGATAAGGAAAGGGAAGCCCATCTTCCGGGAAAGCTTGTTATAAGAAGAGAAGGAGATTGGATATTTGAGAAAAGGGAGAGGATTCCAAAAAAGGATTATTATTTTTCATGGGACATTATCTCACCTTTAAAAGTTCCTTCTGGTCATATTCTAAGAGCAAAGATTTTGTCAGAGGGGACAAAAAAAGAGGATATAGAATTCGACGATTTCAGGAGAGTATATTTAGATTTTGGGAAAATTGATTTACCTTTAATAGTTAGGAATAGAAGGGAAGGTGATCTTTACAGACCTCTCGGATCTCCTGGAAGGAAAAAGCTCAACGAGGTTTTTCGCCAAAAAGGGATATTACCAGGGAAAAGGGATTTTCTCCCTTTAATTTTATCTAAAAACGAGATAGTCTGGAGTCCTGGACTACCTGTATCTGAGAATTTTAAAATAGAGGAAAAGACAAAAAGAATCCTTTTAATAGAGGCGGAAGAAGAAAAATAATCTTTATTTCAATTTTTAGCAAATTTTGACAGGGCAAAGGATTAATACTAAAATCAATACAGGATGGAAAAGAAGGATAAGGTCAGAAAATTAGAAAAAGAAAGAGAAAAAACCCGTAAACCAAAGATACACTTTGAAGAAGAGAAAGGGCTTATACTCGATTCTGTATCTGAACTCATTACATTTCAGGATACTGATTTAAAGATAGTATGGGCTAACAAAGCCGCAGGAGATTCTCTGGGAATGAAGCCAGAATCCCTTATTGGAAAACATTGTTATGAACTCTGGCATGGAAGGGGTAAGGTTTGTGATAACTGTCCTGTTCACAGGGCAATCCAGACGGGTGAGAACCAGGAAGGAGAGATAAAAAGTCCTGATGGAAGGATATGGTTCATAAGGGGGTATCCTGTAAAGGGAAAGGATGGAAAAATCTTAGGAGCTATTGAGGTCACTTCAGAGATTACTGAAAAGAAAAAGATGGAAGAGGCTTTGAGGAGGAGGAACAATATCCTTTTAACCATCTCCTCTTTATCTCACCTCTTTCTGAAGGGGGAAGATTTTGAAAAAAGTTGTCTTTTAATGCTCGAAGGATTGGGAAGAGCAGTAGAGGCAAGTAGAGCCTACATATTTGAAAATCACAGGGATGAAAGTGGCAGGCTTCTTACTAGCCAGAGATATGAATGGGTTGCTGAAGGAATAGAACCTCAAATAAATAACCCCGATTTGCAAAACTTTCCGTGGATGGAAATGGGTTTTGAGCGTCAGGTTAAGATTTTTGAAAGTGGCAATCCTGTTTATGGGCTCGTTCGAGATTTCCCTGAGCAAGAGAGGAAAGTTTTGGAACCGCAAGGAATAATTTCCATTCTCACAGTTCCAATATTTGTGGACAATGAATGGTGGGGATTTATAGGTTTTGATGATTGTTTAAGGGAAAGGGAGTGGACAGAAGTAGAGATTGATGCTCTGAAATTGGCAGCATCAGTAATAGGTTCAGCTATAAAGAGGAAGAAAATTGAAGAGGCTCTTCAAGAAAGTGAAAAGAAGTTTCGGTTAATTGCAGAAAGAGCGCATGATTTAATCTACAGGTATGAATTCCATCCCAAAAGAGGATTTACCTATGTAAGCCCTTCTGCAACATTAATTACTGGCTACACTCCTGAAGAGCACTATTTAGATCCGGATCTTGGGTCTAAAATTGTCCATCCCGATGACCTTCCCATTCTTGAAAAGATTGCAAAGGGTGAAGAAGGCTTTGAAAAACCCGTTGTTTTAAGATGGATAAAAAAGGATGGAAACATTGTATGGACAGAACAGATAAATACCCCAATTTACGATGAGGAAGGGAGATTGATTGCCATTGAAGGAGTAGCAAGAGATATAACTGAGAAAAAGAAAGCAGAGGAAGATTTGAAACTTCAAATGAAATATTTTGAGGGGTTATTCGAAACATCCCCCCTTGCCATAGTTCTTACAGACAAAGAGGGTAAAGTGATGCGTGCCAACAGAGAATTTGAAAGAATGTTTGGCTGGAAAGAAGATGAGATCAAGGGATTATTTATAGATGATATAGTAATTGAGCCTGAGAGAAAGGAGGAAGTTGTTTCTCTTACAAGGAAAGTTTTAGAAGGAGAGATAGTTTACTCTGAGGGAGAACGTATCCGAAAAGATGGAAGAAAAACTCTTGTGAATATAATTGCCCATCCAATCATAATTGATGGAGAGCATATTGCTCAGATAGGGATCTATACGGACATTACTGAAAAAAAGGAAATCGAAAAAGCTCTGATTGAGTCTGAAGAAAGATTCAGAAGTTTAACAGAAAGATCTCTGGTTGGAATCTATCTTTTCCAGGATGGGATATTCCAGTATGTGAATCCAAAACTTGAGGAAATATTTGGATATTCTAAGGAAGAGCTTATTGGGAAAATGGTTTCAAAAGACTTAACCCATTCTGACGATTGGTGGATTGTTGAAGAGAATGTAAGGAAAAGATTAAAGGGGGAGGTAAAGGATGTCCATTATGAATTCAGAGGTATAAGAAAAGACAAGAAAGTTATTTATGTAGAGGTCCATGGCTCATCAATAGTTTATAAAGGTAAGCCAGCAATAATAGGAACTTTGCAGGATATTACTGAAAGAAAATTGGC
>JBBIMS010000100.1:4470-6387 GCA_037444285.1 Candidatus Aminicenantota bacterium
GCCTTTTTGAGGAATCAAAGGATTGGATTTTTATCTCAACTCCTGAAGGAAAAATAATTGATGCTAATCCTGCAATAGTTGAGATATATGGTTATTCCTCAAGGGAAGAGTTGATGGAAATACCTATTGAAGATCTTTACCTGGATCCTATGCAAAGAGAAGAGTATAAGAAAAAATTGGAAAAGGAAGGGTTTGTTAAGAATTATGAGATAAGGGGGAGGAAAAAAGATGGAACTCCCATAACACTCCTTGAGACATCTACAGCAGTAAGGGATGAAAAGGGGAATGTGATTGCATATAGAGGAATCATCAGGGATGTTACAGCTCAGAAAAAAATGGAAGAGCAACTGTTACAATCAGTAAAAATGGAGGCAATAGGGAGACTTGCTGGAGGAATTGCCCATGATTTTAATAACATTCTCACTGTTATATCAGGAAACGCAGAACTTCTTCTCCCAAAATTCCCCCCTGATTCTCCTGAATACAAGAGAATCCAACAGATAATCGAAAGCTCGAGAAGGGCTACTGAGCTTACAAAACAACTTATGACAGTAAGTAAGAGGGGAATTGCTGAGCCAGTAGTTTTAAATTTCAATGATGTAATAAAAGATATGGAAGAGATGCTAAAAAGATTGATAGGAGAAGATGTCAAATTTGAGTTACAATTAAATCCTGACCTAAAGAATGTAAAGGCAGACAGAACCCAGATTGAACAGATCATTATGAATATGGTTGTTAACGCCAGAGATGCTATGCCAAAAGGTGGGGAATTGAAAATAAAAACTGAAAATGTTTTCCTTGATGAGGAATACTGCAAAATATATCCAGGGCTGAAAGAGGGGGAATATGTTTTAATTTTAATTTCTGATACTGGAGTAGGAATACCTCCTGAAATCATGCCGAAAATATTTGAGCCATTCTTTACAACCAAGAAGGAGGGGACAGGGCTTGGACTCTCAACTGTTTACTGGATTGTTAAACAACTTGGAGGGAATGTAACAGTTTACAGCGAGGTAGGGAAGGGAACAACTTTCAAAATTTACATTCCTGCTTGCGAAGGAAAGATAGAGGAAGAGAGGGAAAGTCTAAAATTTGATGAAAGCCCGAGGGGAAATGAGACAATCCTGGTTGTCGAAGATGAAAAAGAGATTATTGAATATGTTGAGGAGGTTTTGTCTCCTCTTGGATACAAAATAATTTCAGCCTCATCTGAAAAGGAAATTTTAGAGAAGCTGAAAGGATTTGAGGGTGAAATCCATCTTCTTTTGACCGATGTTGTATTACCTGATAAAAGTGGTCCTGAAATTGCAAAGACTCTGGCTTTAAAGATTCCCGGTATAAAAATCCTTTTTATGTCTGGATATCCTGAAGAAAAGCTCCAGGTTTCAGAAATAATTGAGGGGAAAGTGAATTTTATATCAAAACCCTTCACACCTTCTGCCTTAGCAAGAAAGATAAGGGAAGTTCTTGATAAGAATAAGGTTTAAATTTGTTTTATTAAAAATATAAATTTGTCAGGGGAATTTTTGTATGATATATTTTAGATATGCCAGTTAGTGCAAATCTTATTAAACTTTTGGACAAGGTAGAACCTGCTCTCCGTGAAGTTCTTATAGCATTTCTGGAGGAAATAGAGAGGCAGAGATTAGAGAATGTGACAAAAACTGAATTTAATGAGCTGAAGGAGATTGTAAGGGAGCTTGCAGAAGCGCAGAAGAGCAGTGAAGAGAGGCTTGCGAGGCTTGAGAATGTAGTAGCTGAGCTTGCAGAGGCTCAGAAGAGGACTGAGGAGAGGGTTATCAGGCTTGAAGATACAGTAGCTGAGCTTGCAGAGGCACAGAAGAAAACCGAGGAGAGAGTTAATGAACTTGCAGAGGCACAGAAGAGGACAGAGGAAGAGGTCAGAAGGCTTGCCAT
>JBBIMS010000101.1:0-6288 GCA_037444285.1 Candidatus Aminicenantota bacterium
TCTCAAGTCCTTTTTTGAGAATATTCAATAAATATGGGACAAAGACATTTGCAAGTCCAATGGAAGCAGTTCTACTAACAGTTGATGGTATGTTGGGAACGCAGTAAAAAATCTTTTCATTTTCAATATAGACCGGGGATTGGATTGTTGTTGGTCTTGTTCCCTCAACACAACCGCCCTGATCAATGGAAATGTCCATAACAACAGAGCCAGCTCTTAGTTTTGAAAGAACTTCTTTTGTTACAACGACAGGGGCTCTCTCTCCAGGTATTAGAACAGCTCCTATTAGAACATCTGCATATTCTATGTATTTTGATATGTTGTAAGGATTGGCTATAGCAGTAATAACCCTTCTTCCTGTTTGCTCTTCGAGCTCTTTAAGTTTAGATATGTTTATATCGAGGGCAATAACATGAGCTCCAGCTCCGAGAAAAGCTTTTGCCGCATTTTTCCCTACATTTCCACATCCAATAATAACCACAGTCGCAGGAGGGACAGAAGTAACTCCACTTAAAAGTAGTCCTTTACCACCCACATCACTTTTTAAATAATGTCCAGCAATCACAGGAGATATAAGCCCTGCAATTTCACTCATTAAATCAAGACATGGAAGGGAACCATCCTCCTTTTCAATGATCTCATATCCAATGCATGTTATCTTTTTTTGGGCAAGCTTTTCAACAATTGATTTTTTCTGAACTGCAAGGTGATGGAAGGCAAAAACGCACTGCTCTTCTTTTAACTTTTCAACCTCAGCTTCATTGAGAGGAGAAATTTTCAGTATAATATCAGATCTTTCAAATACCTCTGTATCTGTGTAGACCCTCTCAGCGCCGACTTTAATGTAATCATCATCAGTGAAATTGGCTCCTTTTCCAGCGCCTGTTTGAAAGTATACCGTATGCCCCTCTTTAATCAGATATTGAGCAGTAGCTGGAGTTAAAGGAACCCTTTTTTCTCCTCTTTCAATTTCTCTTATTATTCCTATATTCAATTTTCCCTCCAAAATTTATTTTATTAAAAATTTTATTAACCTCCTAATCTCATGAAAAATATTGATGGAAGAGCCACAACCAGTATCCTTAGAATAAAAACAATAGCAGAGATGACAATAGCTTTTGTAAAGGAGAATTTGGATATTTTTGAAATGGCAATGGCAACAAAAATGTATGACCATATTGAGAAGAAATCAATCATTGAAAGAATGATGTAAGAGGGGCTTATAATTGGTATATCAGGGAAGAAGAGGGAAAGTCCTGTTGAGACTCCAATTGAAGTTCCTTTCTGTAGGGTTAGAATTGTCTTTATTCCATTCCCAAGAACATAGTCAATATAGCTTGAGAAAAAGGCAAGACTGAAGAAATTTTTAAACTCACCTGCTCCACCCGCTATTTTAATGATAACGAGCAAAACAACGGAAAAAATAAGCAAATTGAACAATACAGTTAATGGGGAAAGAAGGAATGACCTTAGCAGAATCGAAGTCTGGGAAGGGTTTGCCATGCTTTCGAGTCTATCCTGGGGAATCCTATCTGCCATTTTGGGATTCATCTTTATATACTCAACACCATCCCTTGACTGGATTCTTGCAGTTAGAAAGCTAAAAAGGATGACGAAAATAAGAACAATTATAAGAGGTTCAATAATTCTTGGTCTTTCTTTGATTTCTAAACAAACCTTTGAAGGTGAAACAAAAACATCTAAAAATCTCGAAATAAAATCCATTTCAACCTCCTTCAGAGTATTCTTTCCTTTTCAATCTCTCCATCTTTTAAATATATTATTCTCTTTGCCCTTTCTGCAATATTTGGATCATGGGTTACAATCACAATTGTATTTCCGAGGGAGTGTAATTTCTCAAAAAGATTGAGAATTTCACCTCCGGATCTCGAATCAAGATTCCCAGTTGGCTCATCTGCAAGGATCAGGGATGGATTGTTGACAAGAGCTCTTGCAATTGCAACCCTCTGTCTTTCACCTCCTGAAAGTTCTGATGGCTTATGTTTCATTCTGGACGCAAGCTCAACCATTTTTAAAGCTGCAATAACCCTCTCCCTCCTTTCTTTTTTTGGAGTCCCATTGTAAATTAAAGGGAGCTCTACATTGTGATAAGCATCAACATTGGGAAGGAGATTGAAAACCTGAAATACAAAACCTATCTCCTTGTTTCTTATAAGAGCAAGTTCCTCATCAGTTAGCTGGGAAACTTCTTTCCCGTTAAGGATATACTGACCGGAGGTGGGAGTGTCAAGGCAACCGAGAATATTTAGAAGGGTCGATTTTCCTGAGCCAGATGGACCCATTATTGCAACAAACTCATTCTTTTTAATCTGGAGGGAAACTCCTCTAAGAGCCTGAACCTCTTCCTTCCCCAATTTATAAATCTTCCAAATATCCTTTGTAATTATAAGATTCTGGTTCATTTTTTCTTTAAAACCTTTACAGGATCCCCGTCTTTAATTGTTCTGAGAGCCTTGTATGGACCCACTATTATTTCATCATTCTCACTTAAACCTGAAAGAACCTCAACCTCCATTTCTCCCATAACCCCTCTTTCTATTTTTCTGAACTGAGCCTTTCCATCTTTAACAACAAAAACCCCTTCCTCCTCTTTTTTATTCTCACCCTCTCTAACAACAAGGCATGAAATTGGAACCTTCAAAACATTCTTTTTCTCAGCAACGATTATGTCAGTGGAAGCTGAAAGTCCTGGCTTTAAAACTGAGGGAGGGTCTTTAAGGGTTACCACAACCTTAAAGTCCTTTGCTTCCTTAGAGGCAGATGCTGAAGAAGAAAGAAGGGTGGAACTTTGTTTTGCAGAACTTCCAATTTCTGTAACCTCTCCCTCCAGAATTTTATCAGGAAGGGCATCAACTTTAACCTCTGCCTTCTGACCCAATTTAACATTAATAACATCAGTCTCATCCACATCCACTTCCACCTCCATTACTGAAAGGTCTGCAATGGTCAAAAGGACTGTTCCAGGATTATTCATTGTTCCAATAACTGCAACCTCTCCCTCCTCAACTTTAAGGGATGTCACAACTCCTTCAATTGGTGAGCGGATTATTGTTTTGTTTAAAGAGTCAATTGTGCTCTGAAGGGATGCCTTTGCCTGAGCAATTCTGTGGAGGAGAGAATTTTTTTGAGATAGGGCTATTTCATACTGGGTTTTTGCATTCTCAAGAGCCTCGTCGGATATGAGTTGCTCCTTGTGAAGTTCCATGCTTCTCTTGTAAGTTGCCTCAGCTTTTTTAAGATTTGTATCTGCATTTCTTAAATCTTCCTCAAGGGAGGCTATGTATGCCTTATCTCTTGCAACAGATGCCTCATATTGTGCAGAATCAAGTTTTATGAGAATCTGTCCCTCTTTAACTTTCTCCCCCTCCTTTACATAGATTTTCTCAATCATTCCAGGAACATTGGAAGAAATATTAACATATCTTCTCGGCTTTATTTCCCCTGAAGCTGAGACCTTTGAGATAAGCTCCCCCTTCTTCACCTTATCCACTTCCACAGAAGTTCCGAGCCTTTGTTTTGAACGAAGGTTCAAAAATACTATCAGAAATATTACGATTAAAACTACACCTATTACAAATATTTTTTTCATTTCATCCACTCCATATCTCTAATTACGAACATAAATAAAATTAGTTCCCAAAGGGAATATAAAAGTTTAACAAGGGGAGATGAAATAGTCAAAGGGAAATTGTGGGAGAACGAGGAAATTCTATACAGTTTATGAATTATGAGAAACAATTTGATAAGTCAGGATAGTTTTCAAACTCATTAGATCTCACAAGGAAGTTGAGAGCAATTCCTTAACAGTCCTGAATTTATATTTCTCAAAATTCTCCTGATTTACTCTAACAAATGACCATTTGTCATCTGTCAATTTAGTGGCATCTTCGCACCACAATTTTATTCGCTTATCTTTATGCTCAACATCAACATCCACTATACCTTTTGTCTCAATTATCCAGAATTCGCCATTGATAGTTTTTGCCACAAAATCAGGATAATAAACCCTGAGATTTCCTTCCGAGTCCCTATATTCAACAAAGAAACCTATCTTTGTGACGATTTTTGAGAATGATTTAACATCCTCAACTCTCTCTAAAAATTTGGCAAAATCTACCTCAAATTCATTATCGCAGGGGACATAGTTGAAGATACACCTGTTGGCTGGGTAAACCAATTTTGACCAGACAAAAGGTCTTGTATCCTGCAGTCGTATAAAATCTATTTTCTGCGGTTCTTTTTCTATGAATGTCATATCCCTTTGAATTCATCTAACTAAACAAAACTCAAACTTTCTATACATTATGTTTATTCTTCCTTCCAATCCTCTATCTTCGCACCTACCTGCTTGAGAGTTTCTTTTATCTTGCTATCCAGTGTAGTTCTGTCAAAGCCTTCTTTTGATGTTGCGCTAATTTCTATGATAATTTCTGGTTTATCACTTTTTTCTTTCAGTGGTCCAATGACTCCTTTTGTTATGTCTGATAATTTGTCCCAGGGAATTTTAGCTCTAAAAGTTAAGGTTTTAATTACCCTCTCCTCTGGCTTTCTTAGTCCCTCTTGTGCTTTTACTTTCTCATCATGTTTTATTTCACTCTTCTCTTTCAAAGCTTCTACCTTTGTCTCTGCTTCTTTTCTTTCTTTTGCAATTCCCCCCCGCAGAACAACTGAGTCTATTGTTGGTTTTATATCTTGCTCATAGTAAATTTCTTGCCCTTCTTTAACACCGATAAACCCACTTTTTACACCATCCCTTACTGTATTGAGTAAAACATTCTCATTTTCCAACAATGGCATACCAGGGGTTTTGAGAAAAAGTTCGTAAATCTCACGCACTCCTTTTTCATTCTCATTACTATCAAATGTCTTTTCTATGATATATTTGGGAGTAAGATGAGATAGTATTTTTTCCTGATCCTTAAGATACTGCTTTACTCTCTCAGAAATAGCATCGCTTGTTCCAATCGTAGGTATTCCAAGGTCTTTCCAAACCACGCCTTCCCTATCTAAGAATGCTAAATGCCTGTATGCGGTAAGAATTCTAAAGGGTATTTCCTTTTCTACTTCTTTTAACCTCTTTTCAAGTTCTTCCTGGCTCTCCTTAGCAAGTGTTGCAAGAAGCTCTTTTTCACCTTGAATCTCTGTAATCGCAAGAAAACGCTTTAAAGATTTCAAAAGAGCAGTATATTGCATCCTATCTATTGTAAGTATAAAAAGCGTATTCTTGTAAATCCTGAAACCAGAACCAGCTTTCATAAAAATATCAGAAACAAATTTTTCCCCATTTTCTGAATTATAGGGGAACTCTGGTGAGAGAATAACAAGTTTAAGATTTTTATTGTCAGTAATATCTGAAGAATTTTCTGGCCAGAGGTAAACTTCTAATGCCTTACCAGCCTTTTTCTGAAGGTATATCTTTAGTTCTTCCTGAATTCGTTCATCTGAAATTGTTTCTTCTTTATCTATTATTACACGGTTTAGATTAGGTTGGGTATGAAAGGCATACTGCTTTTTTTCAGAGTGTAGATATAGAAGTTCTTCCTCCAACTTAGTGATTGCATCACCTACGATTGTAAAAGGGATCCCTTCTCTTAAAAGATCAACACGAATTCTTGGAAGGGTAATTCTCTTTATCCCTACTCCACTGAAGGAATATAAAAAGATACTTGTGGCTATGCCAGAAGCAATACCATACTTTAAATATTCGCTCCCCATATCCTTATCTATCTGGTATGCCTTTGCATTTTCTCCAGCAATGTCAGCAGTAATAACGGAATTATATTCATTCCCTATATGCTTGACTAATTCACCTCTTATAGCCGGATTACCGAGGTTAACAAGTGCAGAATGGATAAGCGGTGAAGGTATCTTGCGCCTGTAAAGGTCAGCTACTACTTCTGCTAAGAGTCTTAAAACCCCTCTTGTTCTCTGGAAAGCGGAGAATGAACCCCATTGCTCATATAGAATGTCAATAAGTTCGGGATGAAAGGGATAGGCATGTTCTATCCTTTCTCTATATTCTATTTCCTTTACTTCTAAAGGCACATCTGTCCCCAATTTCTGGTAAAGATCAAAATAACTTTGAGCAACTTTTTTTCTCGTTTTCTCATTCCCAATATCTTCAAATAACCTTTTGCGAATTACTTCATAAATTTCAACACCTTCTACTGGCGTATAAACCGCTTCAACTCTTCCATATATTCTTTGCAGCTGGCTAAGTGCTCGTTCTCCTTCTTCTCCGTAAGGGGCACTGGAAGGAAGAGTGCA
>JBBIMS010000102.1:0-6247 GCA_037444285.1 Candidatus Aminicenantota bacterium
TAACAAAGCTTTATGAGAGTTCAAGATTCATAAACATAGCTCTAAGATTCCCTGATCAGATAAGAAATTCTACAAAATCCATTGAAGGAATAATGCTCAAAAGCCCCTATGGTTATTTAATTCCTTTAAAAGAGGTTGTAAAGGTATCTGAAATTGAAGGACCATCCCAGATCAGCAGAGAAAATGGAAAAAGGAGGATAGGAATTGAATTGAGTGTTTAAGGAAGGGATATAAAAACTTTTGTTGAGGAGGCAAGGAAAATGGTGAAAGAAAGTGTCTTTTTACCAGAGGGATACTACATTGAATGGGGTGGACAATTCCAGCAACAGCAGAGGACAATGAAAAGATTGATGATTATAATACCAGTTGTTGTTCTATTTATCTTTGTGATGCTCTCTTTAAGTTTCAATTCAGTGAAGAAGGCTCTTACTGTCATTTTAATCCTTCCCTTTTCCCTTGCAGGAGGAGTTTTAGCAATTTACATATCTAATTTTTACATATCTGTGCCTGCCTCTCTTGGATTCATTGCCACATTTGGGATTGCGGTCCTCAACGGTATTGTCCTTGTCTCCTACATTCAAAAGCTGGAGAATGATGGTCTTTCTATAAGAGATGCAATTTTAAAGGGGGGTGAGACAAGGCTTAGGCCAGTGTTAATGACTGCTTTCACCACTGCCTTTGGTCTGATACCAATGCTCCTTGCCACAGGACCTGGTTCTGAGATCCAGAAGCCACTTGCTGTAGTAGTGGTGGGAGGTCTTATAACCTCTACCATTCTTACCTTGATTGTATTGCCAGTATTCTATGAATTGTTTTTTAGAAATAGATTGAAATAGTTGCAAGAAAAATTTATAGTAAAATCTATGGAAAGGAGGAAACCCTCAATTGCAGTTGATATCATTATTGAGTTTCCAGATAAAGACTCAATTGTCCTGATAAAGAGGAAAAACCCTCCTTTCGGATGGGCGATTCCTGGAGGTTTCATTGAATATGGGGAGTCTGCGGAAGAGGCTGCAGTGAGAGAAGCTAAGGAGGAGACAAACTTGAATATAACTTTAATGGGACAGTTGCACAGTTATTCAGAGAGCTGGAGAGACCCTCGTGGGCATACCATCTCAATAGTTTTTGTTGCAAAGGGTGAAGGGAAAGCCATTGCAAAAGATGATGCGAAGGAAATCGGCATTTTCCGAGAAGATAATCTTCCTGAAGAAATTGCCTTCGATCATAGAAGAATTCTAAAGCATTATTTCAAAATGAAAAAATTCTTAGAATCCCTCTCCCTTGATTTCTATTCCCTGGATAAGGTCTTTTCTGAATAAAAACTTATTGATTTAAGGCCCTGTTTTAACAGTTCCTATGACCTTCAGTGCAAGCCTGGAAGAGGGGGAACTTCTGGAATAGGAATACTCCCAAAATCCTTTTCATATTTTCTAATGTTCTCTTCAAGGGCAAGAAGGAATCTTTTTGCATGAGCTGGAGAAAGAATTATCCTTGCAACAAGTCTACCTGCAGGTGCATCAGGAGGTGCGTCAGGGAAAAGGAAAGCAAAATCGAATATAAACTCCTCCCTTGAATGCCTTATTGCAGCAATATTGGAATACTGGCCTGTAGCTACTGACTCATCCACTTTCATATCAACTTTTTTCTCCATATCTTCCTCCAAAATTACCTCTTCTCTTTTAATACATACTTTGCAATTTCCTCATGGGTTGCAAACCAGACATTCTTTCTTGAAAGAATGTGCTGGATCAACTTTTCCAGCATCAAAATTCTGCTTCTATGGCCTATGATTTTTGGATGCATTGTCAGAATGAACATTGTTCCTTCCTCATAAGCTTTGTCAAATTCTGCTGACCATATTGAAAAAACATCATCAGGAGATATATGAGGTCTGACAGCACTGAATCTTTCAAACCCAAAATAGGGGTAATCATCCATTATCCATTCAACAGGAAGTTCAACAACTCCTGAGGGCTTCCCTTCATCAAGGATTTCGTAGGGTCTTTCATCTGCCATTAGACTTGAGTCGTATATAAGACCGAGTTCTTTAATTATCTTTAGAGTTGAAGGACTGAAATCCCATGATGGGGTTCTTATTCCTGAAGGCGCCTTTCCTGTCAGATTCTTCAATGTCTCAAAGGATCTTTTCATTAGCTCTCTTTCCTCATCCTCAGAGAGAAGGGAGTTTCTTTCGTGGATCCAGCCATGAATTCCTATTTCATGCCTTTCCTTTGAAAGTATCAACTTGATAGAGTCCTGATGAAGAAGAGCCGAAACTGCTGGAACAAAAAATGTGGCAGGGATCCTGTATTTGTCGAGAAGGGCAAGAATTCTCGGGATCCCAACCCTTGCTGCATATTCGCCCTGGGATAAAACTCCTGGAGAAAAATTAGAATCTCGAAGCGCATTTGTTTCTGCATCAAAATCAAAAGAGAGTCCCACTGCCACCTTTGCATCCTGAGGCCATATCTTAGGGGTCAAATCCTTTCCCGCTCTAACCTTTGAAACAATTGAGTTTATCTTCTCCATGCTCCACTGCCACGGTTTTTCTTCCTGTGTCTGGGAGAAAATTTCTGACAAAGAAAGTAAAAAAGAAAGGATTGAAACCAGCAAAAAGTATTTTTTTACCATCCCTTTCCTCCTAAAATAAAAGTTTCCAATTAATTACAAATATTTTCTCAATAAATGGGCAAATTCTTCAAAAACAGAGATTGTTCTTTCTATGTGCTCATTATCATGGGCATAAGAAATTGCCCCACCTCCATGAATGACATGAATACCTTTGTTGACAAGAAAGATTTTTAAAATCTTCTCCTTTAAATTCAAATCCACAATCTCTTCATCTTGAACATCCTCTGGAGACCTGATCTCTTTTATCTCCTCTCTGAAGAAATTGGGCATGAAGAAGGAGCTGGGAAAAAGATCTTCTCTTCCTCCACCAGAACATTTAACTGGAATGTTCTCTCTCTCAAAGGCTTTCTCAATTCCCTCCCTTAAAATCTTTCCAAGTTTTCCAATCTGAGGATAAACTTTCTCTTCATTTTCTATTAAATAACTTAAAAGAGTATAACCTGAAATCATATACTCAGGATGGGAAGAGTATGTCCCGCCTTCAAATTTCACTCTTTTATCTGAAGGAGCACTTTCGCTACACAGCTCCATTATTTCCTCCTTTCCACAGACTGCTGAAACTGCATGCCCTCCACCAATTATTTTACCGAAGGTTGCAAGATCTGGTTCAATATTCAGCTTTTTATGTAAAGCTGATGCACAAAATCTGAACCCTGAGATTATCTCATCAAAAATAAGGAGAATCCCTTTTTTTTCGGTGAGCTCCCTTGCCAACTTCAAATATTCCTTATCTCCAGGTATAAAACCACCCGCTCCAATAAAAGGCTCAAGGATGAAGCATGCAATTTTATCACCAAATTTTTTAATCTTATCTTCAAGGTCCTCAGGATCATTGAATCTTGTGATAATTATTTTCTCTCCCAATTCAGGCAATACCCCCTGAGACTCTACCCCTTCAAAACCTTTTCCTCTATAAAACTTAACACCTTTTAGAAGATAGGGAGTTGAGCCGTGCCATCCACCTCCAACCTTTAGAATAATATCCCTTTTAGTGTAGGAAAAAGCAAGCATACAGGCATAAGTGTTGGCAAGGGTTCCGCTTGTTGTAAATCTGATTTTCCAATTTTTGTGTCCAAGAGCTTTCAAAATCAATTCCGCCAGTTTAATCTCCCATTCATCTTCAAATCCAGTATGGAGGCATCCCTTCTTGTGGGAGGAGATTGAGGCTTCATTCAAAACATCAGGATTGTGTCCGAGAATATTTGCATAATGCCCCTGCCAGTAATCAATATATTCATTCCCATCAACATCCTTTACAATTGCTCCCTTCGCATAATCTACAATGAAGCAGAAAGGACTCCAGAGCCTTAGATTGTGGCTCCCCCCTTGAACCATGAACATTCTTGCCCGTTCAGCAAGTTCCTTACTTTTTAAATTTTTCCTATGAAACTCTTCCAGCAAAACTCTTTCAAGTTCAGCAATTTTATTCATAAAACCCATCTTTATAAAATCAAATTATTTTTTATCACTTTTTCCCTTCTGAATTTTTCTTTTTTATAACTTCTACTCCATCCATATAAGGTACAAGAATCTCAGGAATTCTTACAGAACCATCTTCATTCTGATAATTCTCGAGGATTGCTGCTACTGTCCTTCCAATTGAAAGACCTGAACCGTTTAAGGTGTGAACATACTCAGGCTTCGATTTTTCATCCCTTTTGAACCTTATATTAGCCCTTCTTGCCTGAAAAGCCTCAAAATTACTGCAGGAGGAAATTTCCATATATTCATTCCTGCTTGGCATCCAGACTTCAATATCGTAGGTTTTGGCAGAGGCAAAACCAAGGTCTCCTGTGCAGAGGATAACAACTCGATAGGGAAGATTGAGTTTTCTCAAAATATCCTCTGCATCAGATGTGAGTTTTTCCAGCTCATCATAGGAGTTTTCTGGAGTTGAAAAAACCATGAGCTCAACCTTGTTAAACTGGTGCTGTCTGACAAGCCCTCTAACATCCCTGCCCCAAGAACCTGCCTCTGCTCGAAAACATGGTGTATATGCTACAAATCTTTTTGGAAGTTCACTGGCTTTCAAAACCTCATCCCTGAAAAGATTTGTAAGGGGAACCTCAGCAGTCGGAATCAGATACCATGGTTTGTCCTTAATCCTGAAAAGATCCTCCTCGAATTTGGGAAGATTACCTGTTCCAATAAGAGACTCCTCATTGGCAATAAAGGGAGGAAGAACCTCTTCATACCCTTTCTCCTTTGTGTGAACATCGAGCATAAAATTTATTAGAGCCCTCTCGAGCCTCGCTCCATAACCATAATAAACTGTGAATCTTGAACCAGTAAGCTTAGCAGCTCTCTCAAAATCGAGGATTTTCAGCTCCTCTCCTATTTCCCAGTGGGGTCTTGGTTCAAAAGCGAAATTCCTCGGCTCACCCCAGAATCTAACTACTTTATTAAAAGAAGAATCCTTCCCCTGAGGAACTGAATCGTGGGGAATATTTGGAATTTCAAGGAGAATCCTTTCCATCTCCTTCTCTCTATCCTTAAGATCATCCTCAAGCTTTTTGATTTTATCTTTTATCCCCTTTACCTCATCTATAAGAACTCCAGCATCTTCGCCCTTCCTTTTTAACTGTTCAATCTCCTTGGTAAGCTGATTTCTTTTGTTCCTTAATGATTCAACCTCAGCTATTAGCTCCCTCCTCCCTTTATCAAATTCCAAAAAATTCTCAATAATTTTACTCTCATAACCCCTCTTCTCAAGGGATTCCCTGACTTTCTCAATATTTGCCCTCAACCATCCAATCTCAAACATAGAGAAATTATATTACAAATTATCAATCTGTTAAAGATGTAGAATTTTGAAAATTCCATAATTCTTAAATTTTCCAACTCAAAAGCCTCCGACTCCCTTCCATTTGAACCCAAAAATTTACTTTGATAAACTTGAAAAGTAAGGGAAATGGTAAAATTAAACAAAGATAGGATGAACTCCAACTGGACTTGAAGATTCCTAAAAACAATGAGTTTATCATTGAAATTGATTTTAATTTAGAAAAAGGAGAGGGAAATGAGAATAAGAATTAATTTTATAATTCTTCTCCTGTTTTTAGTAAGCAAACTTTTCCCTCTCGAGACTATCACTTTAAAAAAAGAAAACAAAATGAGTGAACAATTGGTAAATAATGGAATCTTCGTCAAGCATATATTCGGATTCGATTTCGAAGATGAGGATTTGTATATTGTAGATGCAAAATATGGAACCATATTGAAAGTAAACATGAAAACAGGAAAATTGATAAAAACCATCTCTTCAAAAGGACAGGGACCTGGAGAACTGGAAATGCCTGTCCAGATCATTGTAAAAAACAACAAGCTTTATGTATTGGATGCAGGATGGCGTGGAATAAAAGTCTTTGATAAAGATGGGAAATATATTTCCTCCTTTCATGTATCCTTGCCATTCTTTTTTTCCTTCGGGAGAATTTCAGAGAGCTTCGCAGTGAATGAAAAGGAACAAGTATTTGTAGCTAACCCTGATATGAAGGAGCATACCCTTATAACAGTTTACGATGGAAAAAATGGTAAAAAAATCTGTTCCCTAATAAATGAAAATCTCACAAATATAAAGGACAGAAAGAGAGCTTTTGAGGAGATTAATTATGGG